>NZ_JAOWIG010000022.1:0-425 GCF_030332245.1 Citrobacter sp. Cy070 | reverse complement strand
CAGGCCAAGAAAGACACTGAAGTTCAAAACACCGAAAGAGATAATTGAAAGGAGTGTTGCGTTGACAGATTGAATCTACAACGGCTTTTTTTAATATGTCCCGTTCGTCGGTAACCCGCTTCAGCTCTTTCTGGAGACGGCGGATCTCGGTCTGAGCAACTGACTGTTCTTTATTAGCGGAAGAATCCGGACCGTACTTCTTTATCCAGGCGTAAAGGCTGTGAGTGGTGATATCGAGACGTGTTGCAACACTGGCAACAGAATAACCGCGATCGACAACCTGTTTGACTGCTTCAGTTTTAAACTCTTCGGGATAACGCTTACCGCTCATGGGCACCTCTCTTTAGGTAATGACTCCAACTTATTGATAGTGTTTTATGTTCAGATAATGCCCGATGACTTTGTCATGCAGCTCCACCGATTTT
>NZ_JAOWIG010000021.1:0-859 GCF_030332245.1 Citrobacter sp. Cy070 | reverse complement strand
CCACTGACGTTAGCTTTGTCTGCGCCTTGGGTATCAGCTGTATCTCCACTAGATACGCCTCCTGTCAGTACGTTGCCACTGACTGGATTAGGTACGCTGTCTTCTGTAATGCTATTCGTGTCAGGCTTCGCAACAGGTGCGTCATCTATAATCGTAATCGTTACGGTATTCGTTGTACTATTGCCCTGAGCATCCTTAGTGGTATAGCTAAACGTATCCTCAACATTATCGCCATTTGACGGTTTAGTCAGTGTGTATGTGTAGTGACCATCTTCATCAATGCTGAACGTCCCATATTGAGTCGAACCATTAGTAACGGGTACTGCTTTGACCTCGGATGGTAGGTTCACTGTATCTGTTACGGTATGACCAGTACCCGCAGTTGAACCACCCGCAAGACCACTCTCATTGACAGTATTGGTAATTGGAGCTGGTGTTAGATTGACATTTGCCACATTAATCGTAAGCGTTGAATGAGATAAATCACCATCCGCATCACGTACCGTATAAGTAAATACATCCTGTGCATCAGCTGTTACTGCATCAGCGGTTGATACATAGGTATAACTGCCATCGGCATTTAAGGTGATATAGCCATATTGACCATCAATCCTGCCTCCAACGCCACCAGCACTGTTCGTTGCAGTATCACCAGATACTACACCAACCACTGCACCCGTATTCACCCAACCATCTGCGCCAGCAGTATCATTTGTTAATACACCGTCAGCAGCAAGTACGCTCAGCACACCACCTTCACTAAGGCTACCAGTATCTGCCACAGCAGTTGGAACATCATCAATCACTTGTACAACCAGACTACCTGTTGTGGTTACCCCTCCTGCATCTGTGACACTCA
>NZ_JAOWIG010000020.1:0-895 GCF_030332245.1 Citrobacter sp. Cy070 | reverse complement strand
ACACTGCGTGAATGCTATCCAGATATCATTCTCCAGGACTTCATAAGGCAGCGTCAGAAAATCCTTTCCGCCATCACTGTCGTTCCCTGCCGACAGTCTGGCTCTGATTTCTCCAGAACATTTTTCGCCGACAGCTGTTTCCACAAACTGCCGTCATCGCACACCGACCACGCTTCCCAGTCCGTCAGGTACGGATAATAGATATATCCCCTGCGCATCGCGCGTAGCGCATAGTGGTAGTTTTCGTTTTCCGCCGGGTAAGCTGATATTCCAGGTTTTGCCCACGCCGGCAATGGTTCTTTAATATATTCAGGAACCACCGCATAGCGTACAGGTAGTAATGCCGGTCCCTGTGACATACAGTCACATTTATGATTTGCCATAATTTATCCATGCCGTTAAGAACCATTCAACATCCGTATTAATAATAAAAAATGCCTGCTCTTATTCCTGAATGATCAAAGGGGGTTCCTTTGCGCAGAGGATTTGGCGGGATCCCCGTTCGCTGCCACTCTTTTTTTCGCCGTTTATGGAGCGTATCCAGGTTAATATCCGCCACGTTTTCCCAGCCCAGCAGGGTGAATATCTCCTCTGACAGCGTTTCTTCCGGTAACGGTTTATGTTTATAAATTGACCAGGCCGCGGGAAGCAGACACATCACCAGCAGAAAAACTATGGTGCCTGCTATAAATATATAGAATATAGGATCGTAAAATGATGCCATGCCATCGCAACACAGCAATGTTATAAGGACAACTGCCAGGCACAGATAGCAAACCCGTAGCGGGATACGCACTGCCGCGCGGCGCGCCTGGTTCTTTCCCCGGTAGCACCCCGGCGTCATGCACAGGGACTGCTCCTCCGGCTTGTGGATGGCATACACCAGATACTCCTC
>NZ_JAOWIG010000019.1:0-859 GCF_030332245.1 Citrobacter sp. Cy070 | reverse complement strand
TGGCTCATGATGTCCCTCTGGGATGCGCTCCGGATGAATATGATGATCTCATATCAGGAACTTGTTCGCACCTTCCCTAATACCGCAGGGATTTTGTGTGCTGGCATAAGCATTGCCCTGTTATGAGAACATTTAAGTGTCTTCATAAAACTCCCTTATCAGAAATACGGACGGCATTACGATTAGTTTGCCATATGGGTTAAAATAACAAGTTCAAAAATGGCAACGTTTTGACTGTAAAAATCAAAAGTAATTTTCATGTGCATCCGTTTTGTTTACATGATTTGAAATCAGAAAATACAAAAAAACCCAGTCCGAAGACTGGGTTTTTCTGTGTTAGCTAATTAAAAGAATTAGATGCTTTAAAGACCAAAGTTATCTTTAAAATGGCCTTGGTTCTTCCAGGATGAATTCTCCATCACACAGCATTCAAATACTGTATTCAGGCCGTCATCTGGAAATTTAAGGGCATCGTTGCCTATACGAATGATGTTACCGATGAGTTCACGGGCTAACTGAGAATTACGCAAGAAACGCGTAAAGAACTCATTGCTGATATGTTTGCCCAGGTTATAAGCAAATTCAAGCAACGTTGCATCGTTAGCAGTCAGCACCGCACCAGATTCAGATGCGTAATAAAAAACATTCTCTTGGCAACCGAGGTTTTTCATTGCGCGGAGAAACAACATTTCTCCTTCCATATCCATAAGGCGAAAAATTATATCAATATCAGATTCATCGTTTACGACAGCACCGACAGCATCATAAAGTACGGCAGCGGGGTGATGCTGCCAACTTACTGATTTAGTGTATGATGGTGTTTTTGAGGTGCTCCAGTGGCTTCTGTTTCTATCAGCTG
>NZ_JAOWIG010000018.1:0-243 GCF_030332245.1 Citrobacter sp. Cy070 | reverse complement strand
CTTGCGACGTTAAGAATCCGTATCTTCGAGTGCCCACACAGATTGTCTGATAAATTGTTAAAGAGCAGTGCCGCTTCGCTTTTTCTCAGCGGCGCGGGGTGTGCATATTACGCCATCCCGCTACGAAGTCAAGCATTTAATTTCGCTTTCTTCGCCGGAGTTCTCAGTGGAACCCCGCTGACCCGGCGGCTTGCGTGCCGTTGTTCCGTGTCAGTGGAGGCGCATTATAGGGAGTTATTTCAG
>NZ_JAOWIG010000017.1:0-271 GCF_030332245.1 Citrobacter sp. Cy070 | reverse complement strand
CAGTAAAGATGGTGGAGCTATGCGGGATCGAACCGCAGACCTCCTGCGTGCAAAGCAGGCGCTCTCCCAGCTGAGCTATAACCCCATCGTAAAACTGTTTTCTCTGTTACCGTTAATTCGGTGTCGGGCAAGGCGTGGTGACACGAAGCATACTGAAGTATGCAAGCGTCGCCGCAACGCAGCACGGCAGCGAATTTGGTAGGCCTGAGTGGACTTGAACCACCGACCTCACCCTTATCAGGGGTGCGCTCTAACCACCTGAGCTACAAGC
>NZ_JAOWIG010000016.1:0-215 GCF_030332245.1 Citrobacter sp. Cy070 | reverse complement strand
TACGGCGTTTCACTTCTGAGTTCGGCATGGGGTCAGGTGGGACCACCGCGCTACAGCCGCCAGGCAAATTCTGTTTATCAGACCGCTTCTGCGTTCTGATGTCATCTGTATCAA
Organism: Citrobacter sp. Cy070; assembly: GCF_030332245.1. Classification (NCBI taxonomy): domain Bacteria; kingdom Pseudomonadati; phylum Pseudomonadota; class Gammaproteobacteria; order Enterobacterales; family Enterobacteriaceae; genus Citrobacter; species Citrobacter sp. Cy070. The sequence continues at coordinate 101 of NZ_JAOWIG010000016.1, read as the reverse complement.
GCTGAATCTGATGTCTGTCTTTTCGCCAAAACATCTTCGGCGTTGTAAGGTTAAGCCTCACGGTTCATTAGTATCGGTTAGCTCAATGTATCGCTACACTT
>NZ_JAOWIG010000015.1:0-232 GCF_030332245.1 Citrobacter sp. Cy070 | reverse complement strand
TTAAAGAGCAGTTGCGACGCGCTTTAGCGCTCTGTCGCGAGGTGGCGTATATTACGCTTTCCTCTTTCAGAGTCAACCCTGAATTTCAGGATTTTTCTCTTCAACCGGCCCGGCTGTTTGTGTGAAGTGATTCACATCCGCCGTGTCGATGGAGGCGCATTATAGGGAGTTTCCCTCAGCCCGCAACCCTTAAATGACAGAAAAATGACTGACTGCTGCAATCCCCAGCAGA
>NZ_JAOWIG010000014.1:0-226 GCF_030332245.1 Citrobacter sp. Cy070 | reverse complement strand
CTACGGCGTTTCACTTCTGAGTTCGGCATGGGGTCAGGTGGGACCACCGCGCTACAGCCGCCAGGCAAATTCTGTTATCAACACGCTTTAGCATGTCGATGTAATCTGTAATCAAGCTGAATATCGATGTCTCTTCGCCAAAACACCTTCGGCGTTGTAAGGTTAAGCCTCACGGTTCATTAGTATCGGTTAGCTCAATGTATCGCTACACTTACACACCCGACCT
>NZ_JAOWIG010000013.1:0-304 GCF_030332245.1 Citrobacter sp. Cy070 | reverse complement strand
GCCGACGGCCCTATCCGCTGGAGACCATGCTGCGTATTCACTGCATGCAGCATTGGTACAACCTGAGCGACGGTGCCATGGAAGATGCCCTGTACGAAATCGCCTCCATGCGCCTGTTTGCCCGATTATCCCTGGATAGCGCCCTGCCGGATCGCACCACCATCATGAATTTCCGCCACCTGCTCGAGCAGCATCAACTGGCCCGTCAATTGTTCAAGACCATCAATCGCTGGCTGGCCGAAGCAGGCGTCATGATGACCCAAGGCACTTTGGTGGATGCCACCATCATTGAGGCACCCAGCTC
>NZ_JAOWIG010000012.1:0-206 GCF_030332245.1 Citrobacter sp. Cy070 | reverse complement strand
TCATTTCTTATTACGGAGAAATGAAACAGTGTGTCGTTTCAATTTTCAGCTTGATCCAGATTTTTAAAGAGCAAAACTTCGCAGTGAACCTTTTCAGGTACACTCTGAAGTTTTCTTGTGTTTTTGCAGTAAAGATGGTGGAGCTATGCGGGATCGAACCGCAGACCTCCTGCGTGCAAAGCAGGCGCTCTCCCAGCTGAGCTATA
>NZ_JAOWIG010000011.1:0-314 GCF_030332245.1 Citrobacter sp. Cy070 | reverse complement strand
TGAATCGCCACAGGTTTAACAGACACCTCAGAGTCATTTAAGATGACTTAAAGAGAGGTGCCCATGAGCGGTAAGCGTTATCCCGAAGAGTTTAAAATTGAAGCGGTAAAACAGGTTGTTGATCGCGGCCATTCTGTTTCCAGCGTGGCAACACGTCTCGGTATCACCACCCACAGTCTTTATGCCTGGATAAAGGCATATGGCCCGGATTCCTCAACCAATAAAGTCCAGTCAGACGCTCAGGCTGAGATCCGACGCCTCCAGAAAGAGCTGAAGCGGGTTACCGACGAACGGGACATATTAAAAAAAGCCGC
>NZ_JAOWIG010000010.1:0-125866 GCF_030332245.1 Citrobacter sp. Cy070 | reverse complement strand
AAAATCGGTGGAGCTGCATGACAAAGTCATCGGGCATTATCTGAACATAAAACACTATCAATAAGTTGGAGTCATTACCACATAATGGTAAAACTAAAAGAGCCAGAGAAAATGGCATGCCCTGTGAATTTTCCTCTTCGTAGCTCTGAATTGCTCTGAATAGTACAACACCACAAAATGCAGGATTGAAAAGATTCCTTATCTCGAATGGTCGCTGATCCCATTGCTTCATGCTTGGGCTCCTAACAATTGACCAACTCTATTTAGGAAGTGGGGATGCCAGAAAATTTTGGGTCGTGGTCTACTGTTCGCAAGGATGTGAAATCCTCCTCGAACCACATAAGGCTCAGTCACTCGTTCTCGGATACGCAATGATTGAATATTACCACTTTCAAGATCGGCCCATTGATACAATGCTTTTCCCGCAGTAATAAGTACATCGTCAGCTGAGTTTTCATCTAATTCTTCAAAAACGACGTCTTTATAGCGACTCCATTCATCAACAAGGCGGTCTTCATAATCTTCCATCTCTCCTGTAACCAAAAGGTTTTCACGAGCCCATGAAGATCGCTGCTCAAATGCTCGGTAGTAATCGAGAATAGCGTTTCGGATACGATTAGAGGAAACCCCTATTTCACGGAGTTGCACAACAAAGAGCCTGGGATCATTCATCGCGTCGATTTCTCCAGCGGGCATTTTTCCTCTGAACGTAATCGGCAGATTGTCCGATTTATACTCTTCAGAAAATGTCGCAAGTTTGTCGGAAATCTCATAACCAAAAATCGCCTCTTTACGTTTCCCTGTTAGCAGATCGATGATGGTGTTATTCCACCAACCTTCAAGTCGTTCAAAAATAGCTTCTCGGTTATCGCGTCTAATAATACGCATGTGCTGATTTTTAATAATTGTTGGGAGGTCTTCAATGCGAGGCCCACCATCAAATATGACTATCCGTGATAAGAAGTCATCTTTTTGCTCATCAGTCAGCTTATTGAACTCATCGGCTATTGGCGTGATCAGTTTTGACTTGCTTCTAGCCAGAGCTGTGTTGGCGAGGTGAGTTATTGATGCTGATTTATCGTCTTTTACTGGCGGTTCGACTAAGAAGTGTTGCAGGAACGAGGCGTTTGAGATAGTTCCGGTCGTAAACAGAAAGAAACGAAGATTTGCTTCGGTTTTACCATCACGATTATAGCGGTCAAGCCAGATACGGACTGACTTCCAGAAATCGGTAGACAGGTCGGTTAGTGTATCCCCATCTCCCTTGTGTTTGAGCGATGCCAGTGTTTTGACACCATCAGAATTGACGAAGTCTAGGTCATCATCTTTTTCGATCAAAACAGATGTATCTTCTGGCCACTGTAAAAGCTTAAGTAGCGCAAAACGAGGCTGATAGATATATCCTAAGCCCTGTTCACCAGCAGCGTATTGATCGCTAGATGTTCCGGTCATGTTTTAGTCCCTGCGTCGATTGCGCTTTCAGCTGTACGGCAAAATGACTCACGAAAGCAACGAGCTACCATCCAACGTTTGGCGGTACGTATCACATCATCTGTATTGGCTTAAAACAATACCACTGTGTTTCCTGCGTGAATAGAAAAAGTAAGTACTTGGGGATGCTAAATGTGAAGTGAATAGCGTTCCGTGCCGAGGTTCATCGTGTTGATGAGGTTCTTTGTAACCTGAACGGAAAAGCGTTCGGTCATGTGAAGGCTTTCGTCGGAAAAGTAAGAGATTAGTTTTATTGGAGTAAAAGTTTGCTGCGCGGTTACGCCTGCTAGCGGTCATTGATTTCTACAAGCGCGAATGTCTGGGGATCTGCGTGGGCCAGAATCTGCGCTCAACGGAGATTGTGGATATGCTGAACAGTATTGCGCTCAGACGTCCCTTACCACAGTTGCTGAAAACCGATAAGGGCTCTGAATTTTCAGGAAAAATGCTGGACAAGTGGGTGTATGAACGAGGGATCCGTATAGACTTCTCGCGACCAAGTCCGCCCAGGGATAATGCCACTGTGGAGTCGTTCAACGGCAGGCTGCGGCAGGAATGTCTGAACGAGAACTGGTTCATGTCTCTGGAGGATGCACGGTGCAAAATCGAGGCCTGGCGCATACACTATAATCAGAGTCGTCCCCATTCTGCACTGGGCTGGATGGCGCCCTCCGAATTTGCCGGTTGCCAGAATATGCAGCTAGAATGAAGCCGGTTATTCCTGATTACGGCTGGATCATATTCGGGGTCAGGATCAACCAACCGGTATTACTAACTGAAGGTTATATCTAATCTTGGGGGCAGGTCAGAGTTTTCTATTACTATCATTGTCGCACGCACTTTTATTTTTTAAATACTTTATTTTTAACTTGTTTCGCAATGACATCAACTCTTGGAGGATAAATTATGTGTCTATTAATGCCTTTATCCTCTAGTTCGAACAGTATTTCTTCAGCACATTCTGGAGTGATGCTCACCATTTTCATAGATTCTTTTAAGTATTTGTTTTTTTCTAACGGAACGAAACCATTACCCCAGTTCTGGCTATGTTTGAAAAGAGAAAAATAACCATGTTGAGCTCTCACTCGAGGTATGTTGAAGGTTGTGGAAAACAATTTTGTTCTCGTTCCAGCGAATGGTAATTCAGTCTCCTGATTATTAACAAAGTCTTTGGCTTCTGGGCACATTTGCCAGACGACTGGATTTGAGTCGGGATAACGTCTGATTTGTTCAACTGCAAACCACAGTGCAACACTAGGATCTCTCGTCCAATCCAGCAAACGAGTGGGGAGGCCATGATGTTGTGCAACTACCAGCCAATCCCAGTCATTCGTAGGTACAATATGGAGACATCTCGCAGCTTCATTTTTAAAGCAGGTAATCAGCTCTGTTTCACGTTCTAGTAGTGTGTCAGGGCTTGAATGACGACAGATATTGGGTAAAAGTGTCCATGGCATACGTTGACCACGAAAAAAGACATTCTCGGTTCTACGAACATTGTCCTTTGACCACTCTTGGTATTCTTTGAGACTACCTACTATTACCGCTGAGTTAGCCATACGCATCTCCCTATTAATGCATTTCAATTTTCCCTATTCATGGTAATGAAAATCACAATTGAACGAGATTTCTACATTACCCTACTTCTGGCGTAGTCAGGATGTTTTAGCCGACAGAGCACCTAGCCACTTGATTGTAAGCAATCATTATCTATCCGCATAGACGTGAGCATACTTATACTTTTTCAGGGCAAAGGTAATCAGCCCTACGTGAACTGTGGTTTTCCATCGGCACAACTCTGGATGATTGTTTACAGCACAACTTGGACCTTGAGGGATGCTCGGCTTGGAGTTGTATCGTCGTGATTCATTAGGCTCAATAAGTTTTAATTGAATTCTGTCATCCACGCGTCCAGTTTATCCGCCCATTCTTGCATCATAACTTTCCGTTCTTCAAGATAGATTGCATGATTATACGTTCGGCGCACATTATTGGTATCCGCGTGGGCAAGCTGAGCCTCGATAGCATCAGGCCGATAGCCCATCTCGTTTAAACGTGTGCAGCCTGTTGTTCGGGTTGCATGTGGGCTATACGTTCCGCTCCAGCCGAGGCTTTTCAATAGCTGGCGCAGTGAGTGCGATGTCATCGGGCCACGCGGGTTATCTCGCCCCGGGAAGATATGCTGTCGATGCCCGGTTAATCCCTGTAGTGTTCTGAGCATGTTGACCGCTTGTGAGGGAAGAGGAATAATGTGTTCTCTGCGGGCTTTCATTCGCGTTGCTGGAATGGTCCACAGTGCATTATCGATATCGAACTCTGCCCATTCTGCCTCGGTAACTTCGGCTGGTCGCGCCAGCGTCCACCACATTAGCCACATGCAATAGTTAACTTGGTATGAGCCGCGACTGTTGTCAAAACAGCTTAATAGCTTCCCGATTTGCTGTGGGAGCAAGGCCTGTTTGTGCTGCGTTTTATTTGCCGAAATCGCCTTACGCACCGGCCAGACAGGATCGCTATCAGCTCTGAGCGTCGAGACCGCCAGCTCAAAAACCGATGAAATAGTGCGTCGTGCTTCAGCGGCAACTGTCGGTGCGCCGCGTTTAGCAGTTTCCTGAAGAATTTTAAGAATATGGAGCGGGGTGATTTCCCTGATAGGAAGTTTGCCTACGGCGGGGAAAACTACACGCTCCAGCATATCAAGGCGGCGCGTTTTGGTGATTTCTGCCCAGTCTTTCATCTGCAACCACTCTTTGGCGATAAGTTCAAAGGTGTTGGAGGCGTCGTTGACCTTGCGTATTTTATCTAGCTGCCTAGCTTGTGCCGGGTTTACTCCCTCTGCAACTTGCTTACGTGCTTGCTCGCATTTCTCCCGCGCCTCGGCGAGCTTTACTGCTGGATACTCACCCAACGCAAACATGCTGGATTTGCCGTTGAGTTTAAACCGATAGCGCCATGCCTTTTTGCCGTTGGGTTTCACTTCGAGGTAGAGACCGTTGAAGTCATTGAGTCGATAGAGTTTTTCTTTCGGCTTGGCAGTGCGGCATTGCATATCAGTGAGCATAGCGAGTCCTTGTCTATTTCTTATACCACTATTGTACTCACCTAAAACGAAGATGGAAACTGATTGTACTCATGCCTGTACTCATTTTTAGCTGCGCTGTAGCGAGATTGCATGAGACGTCATTAAAAGAAAAACCCACGCAACTGCGTGGATTTTAGAGGGTTTGTCAGTCTTCATGGGAAGCATTGAGATCTCATGAGACAACAGAAGCTACTTAAACGTTGAACAGGAAGTTCATCACATCGCCATCTTTAACGATGTAATCTTTGCCTTCTGCACGCATCTTGCCGGCTTCTTTCGCGCCTTGCTCACCTTTATAGGTGATGAAGTCTTCAAACGCGATGGTTTGTGCGCGGATAAAGCCTTTCTCGAAGTCGGTGTGGATCTTACCAGCTGCCTGCGGGGCCGTTGCGCCGACAGGGATGGTCCATGCACGGACTTCTTTCACACCCGCGGTGAAGTAGGTCTGCAGGTTCAGCAGTTCGTAGCCTGCGCGGATAACGCGGTTCAGGCCCGGCTCTTCCAGACCCAGTTCAGCCATGAATTCTTCACGGTCAGCATCATCGAGTTCTGCGATGTCAGCTTCAACGGCAGCGCAAACGGCAACCACAACAGAACCCTCGGCAGCCGCGATTTCGCGAACTTTATCGAGGTACGGATTGTTTTCAAAACCGTCTTCGTTCACGTTGGCGATATACATGGTTGGCTTCAGCGTCAGGAAGCTCAGGTATTTGATGGCTGCTTTGTCTTCATCAGTCAGGTTTTTCAGCGCTCGCAGCATACCGGCGTTTTCCAACTGCGGCAGGCATTTTTCCAGTGCAGCCAGTTCAGCTTTAGCGTCTTTATCACCGCCTTTGGCTTTCTTCTGTACACGGTGGATAGCACGCTCGCAGGTGTCGAGATCGGACAGTGCCAGTTCGGTGTTAATAACGTCGATATCGTCAGCCGGATCCACTTTATTGTTCACGTGGATAATGTTGTCGTTTTCGAAGCAGCGAACAACGTGACCGATAGCTTCGGTTTCACGAATGTTGGTCAGGAACTGGTTACCCAGGCCTTCACCTTTGGATGCGCCTTTTACCAGACCCGCGATATCCACAAATTCCATTGTGGTGGGCAGGATACGCTGCGGTTTAACGATTTCGGCCAGTTGATCCAGACGAGGATCGGGCATCGGGACAACACCCGTGTTCGGCTCGATAGTACAGAACGGGAAGTTTGCCGCTTCAATACCCGCTTTTGTGAGCGCGTTGAACAGGGTGGATTTGCCTACGTTTGGCAAACCGACGATACCGCATTTGAATCCCATGTTTAAATCACCTTAATCTTTTGATATTCAACCTGTTATGGAAAACAGATTGTAGAAATGTAAATAACTTTGCCTATTATACACAGCACGCGAGAAAAATGCCGCACATCGCTGCTTATTGCGCTTTAAAGGTGTGTAACCGACTCGTTGCTTTGGTGAGTCCATCTTTGAATAAAATCTCGGTACAACGTGCCGCTTCGTCAATGGCTTCATCAATTAACTTCTGTTCTGAAACAGGCGGTTTGCCTAAAACAAAACCGACAACTTTATTTTTATCGCCCGGATGGCCGATTCCAACGCGTAAACGATGAAAGTTAGGGTTATTGCCTAACTTGCTGATGATGTCTTTCAGGCCGTTATGTCCGCCATGACCGCCGCCGAGCTTAAATTTGGCGACGCCGGGCGGCAGATCTAATTCATCGTGGGCGACCAGAATTTCATCAGGGTTAATGCGATAAAAGCTGGCCATTGCGCCAACGGCTTTGCCGCTCAGATTCATAAATGTGGTCGGTACCAGCAGGCGGACATCTTCACCTTCAAGCGTGACTCTGGAGGTGTAACCGAAGAATTTCGGCTCATCGCGCAGGGGGGCACGGAGTCTCTCTGCCAGTAAATCGACGTACCACGCGCCTGCATTATGTCGCGTTGCCGCATACTCTGCGCCGGGATTCGCCAGGCCGACAATCAATTTAATCGCCACGTAATTTGTCCTGAGTGTGTCTATAACCGGCGTGTAGTTTACTGTTTGCCGACGCGCTTGACAAAAAACTGCGTGGGTCGCACCGAAAACTGAATAATTGCAGAAGTGGACTATTGGAAATTGAGGGTGTTCAGTAGCTTATTTGTAAAGTTTTGTTGCGTTGCTGTTTGTATTTGTGATCACAGGCGCACTTGCGAATGGCAGTGTTGTCTATACTTTACACATAAGGATTAGGGGTATTCCCTGTAACAACCCAAAGTTCCGGAGGTGACACATGAAACGCAAAAACGCTTCGTTACTCGGTAACGTGCTCATGGCTTTAGGGTTGGTGGTGATGGTTGGTGGTGTTGGTTACTCTATTTTAAACCAGTTACCGCAATTTAATCTGCCACAGTTTTTTGCACATGGTGCCGTGCTCAGTATTTTTGTTGGTGGCGTCCTCTGGCTGGCGGGTGCCCGCGTCGGCGGACATGAACAAATCAGTGACCGCTACTGGTGGGTTCGCCATTACGACAAACGCTGCCGTCGTAATGATAGCCAACGCCACAGCTAAGTGCTGACATAACCTGCAGACCAGCCAGCGTTACGCTGACTGGTCGTTAGTTTTTCTCGTTGCTGCGCGAGCGGGATCGCATGCGCTGTAACAGTGCTAATAGCGCCAACATACTCGCCAGATATCCCATAACGACCGCTCCCTGATGTTTTCTGCTCTCAAGCTGCGGGTCAGCGGCCCATGCCAGAAACGCGGTGACATCTCGTGCGTACTGTTCTTCCGTTTGGGGAGCATGCGTTTGCATAGCCCAGGTGATGTCATTGTCAGCCAGCGGTTTGGGCATATTAATCATCCCGCCAGGGAAAAAACGGTTGGTTTTCATCTCCGGGTCATCGGTTGCATACCCGGTCAGCAGCGCATAAACATAATCAGCGCCTTGCTCGGTGTAGGGGGTGAACGCATCCAGTAAAAATCGCGGAAACCCACGGTCGTAGGTTCGCGCTCGAACGATATAACTCAGGTCAACCGGCAGCGCGCCATTATTAAGGTATTTTGCTTCCTGGTCATTCAGATAAGGTGACGCGAAAACATCGTTCAGCTTGCCTTCCCGTTCGCCGGGTTGACCGTCGTCTTCAATTGTCGCGAAGACGTAGCCGCTGGCCAGTGTTTTGGCCTCCGCCTCACTGAGTTGCGGCCCTCCAGCTTTAGTTAACGTTTTGAAAGTGAGATATTTCATACCGTGGCAGGCCCGGCATTTCTCTTCATAGACCTGCAGCCCGCGTCGCAGTTGTTCGCTATCGTGTTTACCGTTCACGCCGCTAAACGACCATGTCTGCGCGGTGGGTAGCTGTGCGCAAATCGCGTTGCTCAATAAAAGAGCCAGAGTCAGAGTTGCAGTGGGTAAAAATCGCGCCATGATGTCAGTCCTGTCGTTCCAGTAAACGTCGGCACGGCAGCACAAGCAGAAACCATGCAAAATAAATAACGGTTGAAAGCTGAGACGCCGCGCGTGTCCAGCCATCGTCATCGCTAAAACCATTAATTAAGTCCGGCCCGACCAATGCTTTTGAGCCCAACCAACCCAGAAAGAGCGCATTGGCGACCCACAGCCAAAAAATGGCTTTAACCAGCCGACTGTTATTACGAAACCGTGCGTGTGACGTATCCAGCCACGGGAGAAAATAGAAAATCAGTACCGCAGCGCACATCGCAGTGATGCCTGCCAGTTCATTGGGGAAGCAGCGCAGAATGGAGAAGAAAGGCAGGAAATACCATTCAGGCGCGACGATAGCCGGTGTGAGTGTCGGGTCTGCCGGAATAAAGTTATCGGCGCTGCTGAGATAGTGCGGCGCGAAAAACAGAAACCAGGCGAACAGCATTAAAAAGAGGGTGAGTTTGATTGCATCGTTTTCGGTGATGCGAAAATCGAACAACACACGCTGAGACTCTTTGGGCGAAAATGTTTTCTTCCGCGCGTGGGCAAAAGCCGACTGGACGGTACGGATGTGCCATATCGTAACCGCGACAATGGCGAAGGGGATGATAAAGTGAAGGACATAAAAACGGCCTAATGTCGGCGTGCCGGGCATATAGCCACCGACCAAAAAGGTATATAGCGTATCGCCAATAAACGGTATCGCCCGGGCGAAACTGGTGATGACCGTAGCGGCCCAGTAGCTTTTTTGCCCCCAAATCAGGCTATAGCCGAGAAACGCGGTGATCATCAACAGCACATACAGCGTCACGCTGATTGCCCACATCTTCAGATAGGGTTTGCGGTAGACGTTGTAATACATTGCCCGGAAAATATGCAGATAACAGGCGAAGAAAAAAAGCGACGCGCCAATAGCATGCAGATTGCGCACCAGCTCACCGTGTCTGACTGCGCGCAGAATATGAACAATAGAGTCAAAAGCGGATCCCGCTGTAGGCACATAGAACATAGCCAGCACGATACCGGAGAGCATTTGCACGCCGAGCATGACCAGCAATATGAGACCAATAGCAAAGATCCACACGCCAGCGACTGAGCGGGGGACAGGAAGACGAAACTGCAGGTGATACCAGGGGGAGGACGGATAAGCGGATTTCATCTCAGGCATCCTTCGTACCAATACGCAGACTCAGGCCGTCAGCCGACACGCTAAAGTCAGGGATGGCCAGATTCGCCGTGGCCGGGCCTCGTGTTACGCGCCCGGAGGTGTCAAACTCGGAACCATGACACGGGCAGACCCAGCCCTGTCCGTTGGGGTTGGCATTGGGTACACAACCCGCGTGGGGGCAGTAACCTTGTACAACCAGCCACTGTGGATGTGCCGCTGCCACCCGCTCGCTATCTGCCTGCGGATCGGCCAGTAGACGCAGATCAGCTTGCCGCGCCGCGGCAATCTCCTCCGCCGTGCGGTGGCGAATCAGGATCAGTTTTCCCTGCCAGATACGCTTCACCGTCTGGCCAGCTGTTACGCCAGCGAGGGAGACATCAACAGGTTCATTTTCCGCCACCGTTTTATCATCCGGACCCAGCGCGGAAATGAGTGGCCAGACGGCGGCAGTCACGCCCGCTGCGCCGACAAATTTCGTCAGCTTGCACAGGCAATCGCGTCGCTGAGTTTGGATTGTTTCGCTAAGCGTTTTTTTGTCCACCACCGTTATTCTCCCTTTGTGACGGCGTTACTGTTTATCGATGCGGGTATAAATTTCCTGAAAACGCTTATCGGCAAGACCAGGGGCTTTGAACGCGCGGTAGCTGTCGGGTAAAACGGCGTCGCCGACTTTAATCAGCATGATCATGCCCTGCGCGTAGTGCGGTGAACATTTGATGCCGTAGAAACCTGCGTTGTCGTATTTCACTTCAATCTCTTCATCGATTTTGCCGATAAAGCCGGGGTATCCGGCGGGAGAGAGTTCGGCAATCGACGCGGCATTGTGGCTCTTATGCTTGCGGATAAACTTCACGCTATCACCTGGCTGGATCGCCAGATAGTCCGGCTCATAAACCATCGGGCCGCCTGTACCGCGGTTTTTCATCAGCACTTCGTAGGTTTGTGCAAAAGCCGTCGAGGTGAAGGCTAACAGGCATAAGATTTGCAAACTTTGCTTAACACATTTCATTGCGGTTCCTTTCGGTGTTTACGCGGGGCGTTGGTAACGGATAAAACAGTTCTCTTCGTCGGGGGCGTGTTCGACAATCGCGTCGATCCCAAACCAGCTATTAAGATTTTCACGGGTAAAAATGGCGGCAGGACGCCCCTGCATCGCCAGCTGTCCGGCTTTCATCACCATGATGCGGTCGCAGAACATCGCCGCATGATTCAGGTCGTGTAGGGCGGCGATGACGGTGAGTTTTTCACGTTTAACCAGATTGAGCAGGCCAATCTGATGCTGGATATCAAGATGGTTTGTCGGCTCATCCATCAGCAGTACCTGCGGCTGTTGTGCCAGCGCTCTGGCGATGTGCAGACGTTGACGCTCTCCGCCGGAGAAGGTATGCCAGCAGCGATGCTGCATGTTTTGTAGAGCGACTTTCTCCAGCATCGTCTGCACAATATCGTCGTCTTTCCTCGACCACGGCGACAGCAGGCTCAGCCATGGCGTGCGACCAAGCGAAACCGCCTGAATGGCGGTAAGACGCTCACTGGTTTCAGCCTGTTGTTCAACCAGTGCCACCTTTTGCGCCAGATGGCGGCGTGAATAGCGTCGAATATCCTGATGGTTTAACGTAACGTGCCCGGAAGACGGTTTCAGTAAACCCGCCAGGAGCGAAATCAGCGACGTTTTCCCGGAACCATTGGGGCCGATAATGCCGACAAACTCGCCGTGCGAGACCTGAAAAGAGACATCATTGACGATGGCTTTGCCTTTGACCTCCCAGTACAGATGCTGGGCGTTTACCACAGGATTAGCGGTCATTTCCCCGGATTCCCTCGTATCAAAATGATGGCAAATGCAGGTGCGCCGACCAGTGCGGTAATCACGCCGATCGGCAAGACCTGTCCTGGAAGTAAGGTGCGTGAAATAACATCCGCGACGATAAGGAAAATGGCACCAATAAGAGCGCTGACGGGCAATAGGCGATGGTGCTGATTTCCCACCAGTAACCGCGCAGCATGGGGGATGACCAGTCCGACAAAGCCAATGGCGCCGACGATTGATACCATTATGGCCGTCATCCCTGTTACGGCGGCAATCAGTACGCCACGGGTGCGTTTAACGGGAATGCCCAACGATGCCGCCGATTCCGCGCCAAACGAGAAAGCATCCAGATGGCGGGCGTAGCAAAAGCAAACGACGATGCCAATCAGCGCAGTAGGGATGGCCAGCACGACATCCGGCCAGCGTACTCCGCTGAGATTGCCCAGCAGCCAGAACATGATGCCCCGAGCCTGTTCGGCATTGGCTGAGCGCGTAATGATGAGCGAGGTAATGGCATTGAACAGCTGCGAACTGGCAATCCCGGCGAGAATGATTTGCGTGGTGGCCGAGCCGCTTTTGCCCCTTGCCGCCATCGCCAATAGCGCGACAAACAGAAATGCCGTCAGCGCGCCAATAAACGCGCCAAGCGACATGGAAATGATCCCTGCGCCAAGTCCGGTCAGGGCGATGAGCACCGCGCCCGTTGAGGCTCCGGCAGAAATACCCAGCAGGTAAGGTTCGGCCAGCGCATTGCGCAGCAGCGACTGGAGAACCACGCCTGAAACCGCCAGACAGGCTCCGCAACAGGCGGAAACCAGCGCGCGGGTCAGGCGGTAGTTCCAGATAATCCCGGCATCAAGCGCATCCACCGCATACTGTGTATCAAACAAGCGGTTTGCCAGCGTATGGCTGACATGCCGCCACGGGATAACCGTCTCACCGATTGAAATGCCCGCCAGAAGGACGCCGCACATCACCATGCTGACCCACAGCGCGTGGAACAGCGTCCTGCCTGCAAGCTGGCTCATGGCATGACGCGTCCTGCGTAATTCGCTCATTGTTTACGACTTCCCGTAATACGAAAGGGCGCTATGCCCGTATAAGGCATAACGCGCGACGAGAGTTAGTGAGTCGTCTGAGGGTGCGCCAGACCATATTGCACCAGCGCATCGGCGAGTTTTTCCAGTCCGTCAATGGTTCTGATACCCGCGTTCATGGTTTGCACGTCGATCACCGGAAGGTGGTTTTCTTTCACTGCCGGGATCAGCCGGGTAACAGGATCGGACGTGAGGTATTCCATTTTGACTTTCCAGTCATCGGCCGGGAAGCGGCGACGGCCCATCTCGCCGAGGACGATGACCGATGGATTGGCTTTGGCAATGGTTTCCCAACCTACTGTTGGCCACTCCTCGGCGGAATCAATGACATTTTTCACCCCAAGAGATTGCGCTATCCACGCCGCGGGGCCAAATTTCCCGGCGACATAGGGGTCAAGCTGCAGGTCGGCGCTGGAGAACCAAAAGACGGCAGATACGTGGTTGTCCATGCCGGCAATCTTAGCTTTCGCAGCGGCTTCACGTGCTTTCAGGCTGGCAATCAGTTCATCGCCTTTGTCCTGTACATCAAAAATTTTCGCCAGGTCGGCAATTTCCTGATAGACCATGGCGATATCAAACATGCTCTTACGCACGCCGTCGCCGCCGTCTTCGTTGTCTTTGGCACAATCGGCTGGGGCGGTATAAACCGGAACGTGTAATTCGCTAAATTGTTCGTAAGAGGCAACTGTGCCCGCAGGGCCAATCTGCCATTCAAACTGACTGGCCACCAGATCCGGTTTTTTCGCAATAATCCCTTCGAAACTCGGGATGTTTTGCGCAATGACTGCAATCTTGTCATTCGCTGCTTTGTACTGTTCAGGTACCGGGCCAAACCACAGTGATGTTCCAACAACACGATCGGCCAGACCCAGGGAATAGAGGATTTCAGTACTGTTTTGTCCAACGGTAGTCACGCGTTTTGGCGCATGATTAAACGTAATATCCCTACCACAGTTTTTGATCGTTAATGGATATTCTGTTTTTGCCGCAGAAGCCATATTGCTGGTCAGGAAGAGTGCTGCGCCAGTCAGTGCCAGAAGTGAAAGTTTGCAATAAGCAGAAGTTATTTTTGCGTGCATTAGCGTTGTCCCGTTCATGCCAGAATCTGAACGTCTGGTCATGGTTCATTTCGTTCCATAAATTCGGGACAGGCACATGACGATAGATGACATCTAATCGTGAACTGCGGGCAAGATAATATGAAAATAAAACATATTGTTGCCAATTTGTTCAGAAATTATATTATTCATTCGTCAAATAAATCACCCCATGGACCATCCCGTCCACTCAATGTATACAACCTTGACAGCAGGTCTCCTGGCTCGCGGCAATCTGAATATCGGCCTTCCCATAAAGGCGTTCTTTACAGTGACCTGTCGTGGATAATCCACGACACAGTGATATTCAGTTTCCGCTTACAGTTGCGGGGGCAGCTATGGCATAAGATTAAAATAATCCGCACCATATTCCGTTTCAAAATGATAAATAGATTCTGAAATACTGTCGGTGGGGACTTTATCGGTATCGAATAGCCCCGTCAACCGCTTGAATAAGTAGGGTCGATACCGACTTTAGTTTTTAATTCAATAAAATCAATTCGTTGCTTTGGTATTTGTGACATTAATTATGTGAAAAACACAAATGCCGATAAACTAAATGAGAATTGTTTGATGTTGATCAATTAATGTTTTCTTTGCCGAGCTGACCACGCTTAATAACGAAATTTACTGTGATATTTAATTATTTGCGCGGCGTCACATTTTTATTGATATTTTTCCATGTGTACGATTTGCTGTTCGCCACCTTCATCAAAAAAGACGGTAAAGTGATTTCGCAACCAAAACTGATAGCCACCAGGTAAAAAATGGTGGGTGTGCAGATAGCGTATTTTATATTGTTGTCGGTCGCAAAATTGTTCCGCCAGCAGGACAAGTTGGCTGCCTATGCCTTGCCGACGATATTCCTGTGCGACGTAGCAGCGGCAAATTTCCGCGGTTGAGGATAATTGATAGCGTCCGCGCAGTGCCGGTATTCGGTCATCGTACTGGCAGACCGCCAGCGTAGCGATAAGTTGCTGTCGGTTATTCCATGCGCCGAGCAACAGATTTCGCGGTTGATGGAGGTAGTGTGAGCGCAGATTTAATACATCTGCATGCGGTTCAGGTGCTGGTTGGTTAGCGTTAAAATAGAGATTTAAATGGTGGATAATAAACGACTGAACGGACGAAATATCAGCCTCAGTTATTTCACGGAATATAAATGTAGTATCAGCGTTCATCGTTGCAGATATCATCAGAACCAGGGGAACTGGATAATAGCAACTCAGACGCGTTTACAGAAGAGAAGTGTTACCGGCAAGCCTGCGCAAGCCGGTAACATCGTATGATTAAATATCTGCCAGCGCGGCATCACGGTTCGGGAAGAACGCCAGACGGCCGGGGATGGGTTGGATACCCGCGCGTGCCATGGTGCGTAGCGGCTGGAATTCCAGATTACTGATACGCAACTCACAACCTTCCGGCAGGCGTTTAACAAAACGCTGGAAGGCGTCCAGACCACCGGCATCCAGTACCGGGACGGCGTCCCACTTCAGCACCACAATGCGTTTGCCTTCAAGGCGAGATTCGAGATCGGTAAAGAGTCCCTCTGCTGCGGCAAAGAAAAGCGGGCCAATAACGCGTAGTACCAGTACATCGTTTGGTACGTCTACGTTGACCGGTGCCAGACGCGTCATGCGTGCAATACGGCGCATAAACAGCAGCGAAGCGAGAACGATACCGACGCTGATGGCGATAACCATATCGAACAGCACCGTCAAAGACATACACATCAGCATAACGATGATGTCGTCTTTTGGCGCGTGGCGCAGGAGATCCACAACTTTATGCGCTTCACTCATGTTCCATGCCACCATCAGCAGCAGGGCAGCCATCGCCGACAGCGGTAACCAGGAAAGCAGCGGCGCAAGCACCAGCAGGGCGAGGATCACCAGAATCGCGTGAATGACCGCAGAAATTGGCGACGTTGCGCCGGCACGAACGTTAGCCGCAGAACGGGCAATTGCCGCCGTGGCAGTGATACCGCCAAAGAACGGTGCGACGATGTTGCCCAGACCCTGACCAATCAATTCGCTATTGGCCTTATGCTTGGTGCCGGTCATCCCATCGAGGACGACAGCGCACAGCAGAGATTCGATTGCCCCGAGCATTGCCATCGAAAAAGCTGCGGGTAACAGTGCCTGTAATGAACTCCAGCTCAGCGTAAAGTTGGACCCTGGCATATCCCATGGCAGTACCAACTGCGGCAGCAGCTGTGGGATACCGTTACCCTGCGAGCCATCGGCCAGAATGTAATGGAACTGAGACCCGATGGTCGCTACATGGCCACCCGTCAGGTTCACGATACCCATCACCGCGCAGCCAGCCAGCAGAGCCGGGAGGTGACCGGGCAGGCGGATCCCCAGACGCGGCCAGAAAATCAGGATCCCCAGCGTGACCACGCCAATCGCGGCATCCCCCACGTTGATGGTTGGCAGGGCCATAAACAGCGCGCCGACCTTCTGCAGGTAGTGCTCAGGGACATGAGCCATCTGCAGGCCAAGAAAATCTTTAATCTGCATGGTACCGATGGTGATACCAATACCCGAGGTAAAACCTAACGTAACGGACACCGGAATGTATTCGATCAAACGACCAAAGCGGGCGAGGCCGAAAAGGATCAGGAATATCCCGGACATTAGCGTGGCGACCAGCAGACCTGCCAGTCCAAACTGTTGCGACACCGGATACAAAATCACCACGAAGGCGGCAGTTGGGCCTGATACGCTAAAGCGTGAGCCCCCGGTGAGGGCGATAACAATCCCAGCCACGGCAGAGGTGTACAGGCCGTACTGTGGTGCAACGCCACTACCGATTGCCAGCGCCATCGCCAGCGGAATGGCAATTATCCCAACCGTTATCCCGGCGATCAGGTCGCGGGTAAAGCGAGAAACGGTATATTTTTCTTTCCAACAAGCGTCGATGAGGGCGCGGAAAGGCATCACATGTGAGGAAAATAATCTGTTCACAATAATGTTTCATCCATGGGCGCATCATCTGTCAATTGAATGGCAGGTGAAGGAGGCAAAAGTCATACAAATAAATATTACAGATAAAAAAACCCGCCGCAGCGGGTTTTTGAGCCGGGTTCGATTAATGCTCGAACATAGCAGAGATGGATTCTTCGTTGCTGATACGACGAATCGCTTCGGCCAGCATACCCGACAGAGTCAACGTACGCACGTTTGGCAGTGCTTTGATTTCGTCGGTCAGTGGAATGGTGTCACAGACAACGACTTCATCAATTACTGAGTTGCGCAGGTTGTTTGCCGCATTACCTGAGAAGATCGGGTGAGTTGCATAAGCAAATACGCGTTTAGCACCACGCTCTTTCAGCGCTTCAGCTGCTTTACACAGCGTACCGCCGGTATCGATCATGTCATCAACCAGCACGCAGTCACGGCCCGCAACGTCACCAATGATGTGCATCACCTGAGAAACGTTCGCGCGCGGGCGACGTTTATCGATGATAGCCATATCGGTATCGTTCAGCAGTTTAGCGATAGCGCGGGCACGCACGACGCCACCGATGTCTGGAGAAACCACAATCGGGTTGTCCAGATTCAACTGCAGCATGTCTTCTAACAGAATCGGGCTACCGAATACGTTATCAACCGGCACATCAAAGAAGCCCTGGATCTGTTCAGCATGCAGGTCAACGGTGAGGACGCGGTCAACGCCAACGCTGGACAGGAAGTCCGCGACGACTTTAGCGGTAATCGGAACACGAGCAGAACGTACGCGACGATCCTGACGTGCATAGCCGAAGTAAGGGATAACGGCGGTGATACGGCCTGCGGAAGCACGGCGCAGCGCATCAACCATAACGACCAATTCCATCAGGTTGTCGTTAGTAGGGGCACAAGTGGACTGGATGATGAAAATATCACCACCGCGTACATTTTCATTAATTTGTACGCTGACTTCGCCGTCGCTAAAGCGACCTACAGCGGCGTCGCCGAGTGAAGTGTACAGGCGGTTGGCAATACGTTGTGCTAGTTCCGGGGTGGCGTTACCAGCAAAAAGCTTCATATCAGGCACGAGAAGAACCTCAGGCATGCGTCCATTGGTGGAAAGAATCTGCCGAAAACTGTGCGGGCCAGGCAGTATCCTCTCCAGGCGGTGTATTAAAGAGCGCGATGCAACGTCTGGAACAGGGTGACGTTGTCACCGCAACTCAGCTTGCCCGGCTTACTCGTCATCAGACACGTTTCATGTGCTGGCATCAATTTCTCACACCAGTCACATACTTTTGTATGTGTCTGGCGATTCGTCATCTCGCCATCTTCCTGAAACCCAAATGATTTAGAGTAGCGCTCTGTGCAATGGGGAGAGGTTGACACCTTTCGCCACAAAGCCTTTGAGCCAATCCGGGGCTTGCTCAAGCACCTGGCGAGCACGAGACTCAGTGTCAAATTCAGCAAAGACACAAGCCCCTGTACCAGTCAGGCGCGACGGCGCGTATTCTAACAGCCAGGAAAGCGCCGCATCAACCTCGCGAAAACGTTTTCTTGCGATAACCTCGCAATCATTGCCGAATTCACATTTTAGTAACGTTTCTATTGACCTTTTTGGCGTGTTACGGGGGAGGTCAGGATCGTTAAAAATCACCGGCGTTGGAATACTGACTCCCGGATGGGCGACCAGGTACCATTTTTCTGCTGGATTGACCGGCGTCAGAATTTCTCCTACGCCTTCAGCAAAGGCTGCGTGACCGCGTACGAATACCGGTACGTCGGCGCCCAGCGTTAAGCCCAGTATTGCCAGTTCATCTACAGACAACCCACACTGCCACAGATGATTCAGCGCCACTAAAACGGTGGCGGCATTCGATGAGCCACCACCGAGGCCGCCGCCCATCGGCAGGCGTTTGTCGATACTGATGTCCGCGCCGCTCCCTTTGGGAAGACGATTGCTTTCAGACGCCGTTGTCATTAGCAAACGCGCTGCGCGAACGATCAGGTTGTCTTCATGCTCAACCCCATCAACGGGCGTTAACAGGTGAATTTCACCGTCGCTGCGCAGCGCAATATCTATCGTATCGCCGTAATCCAGAAACTGGAACAACGTCTGCAGCGTGTGATAACCGTCCGCACGCTGCCCGGTGATGTATAGAAATAAATTCAATTTTGCCGGAGAGGGCCAACGGGTCATCATTTCACAATCCAGTTATCCATTTTCAGCTTAATGCGCTGGGAGCTGTCGGACAGCTCCATATTTGCAGGCATCGCCGGCTGCGTTTTGCTGTCGTAGGCGCTGTAGACGACTTTCCAGCTTTTGCCATCTTTACTGTAATTCACTTCGCTCAGACGATATTGGTCGTCAAGTTTATAATCGGTGGCGTCTCCCGGCAGACCCAGGATCCACTGGCGCAAGCTGTTCAATGGAATAGGCATGCCGGTCAGTTTACCAATCATCTCTTCGGCGTCGTCAGCGGTGTAGTGCTTCCCTTTGTTGTCGACGAGTTCCACGTTGCCCGGTTGCGCGTTCAGTTCCAGTTCGGTACTGCCCAACGGATTGGTTAGCAGAAGGCGATAGCGATCCTGGCCAGTTTGCTGCCAGAAAAAGCGGGCATACACTTTCTGCTGGTCGGAAATATAGGCAAACGCACCGCGTGTCTGATATTGGTTCAGGGCGCGCACTTCCTGCTGGTGCTGGCGCCACTGCGGAGAGTCGGGGCTTTTGCCGGGACCTTTCGGCGCGTTGAGCGTACAGGCAGTAAGAACCAGGGCCGCCAGCGGCAGCAGGCGAATCAGGCGAAAATCAGGCAGGGTCATAATGATGACAAATCCTTGTAATACGGTGCATTAATTGCCTGATGGCGCGGCGCTTATCAGGCCTACAAACTGAATCCGCAGGTCGGAAAAGACGCGTTTTTCGCCATCCGGCAAAATCATGCCAGCGGTTGCAGTTATAACCCTTAATGCTAGCGCCGACCGTGAATATCGTCTACGGTCACGTTATCTTAATTTAAACCGTAAGCTATTACTCCAAAAGGGGGCAGTCTCTTTTATTGGCTGCACGCATCCTGTATGATGCACCCAGTCTAACCTTATCAACGCTGGTACTATTCCCGCACACATGACCCTTTTAGCGCTTGGTATTAACCATAAAACGGCACCTGTATCGCTGCGAGAACGCGTAACGTTTTCGCCGGATACGCTCGATCAGGCGCTGGACAGCCTGCTTGCGCAGCCAATGGTGCAGGGCGGGGTAGTGCTGTCGACGTGTAACCGCACAGAGCTGTATCTCAGCGTAGAAGAGCAGGATAACCTGCAGGAAGCGCTGATTCGCTGGCTGTGTGAGTACCACAATCTGAACGAAGAAGACCTGCGCAGTAGCCTGTACTGGCACCAGGACAACGACGCCGTCAGCCATCTGATGCGTGTCGCCAGCGGTCTGGATTCGCTGGTGCTTGGCGAGCCACAAATTCTGGGGCAGGTGAAAAAAGCGTTTGCGGACTCGCAAAAAGGCCATCTGAACGCCAGTGCGCTGGAACGTATGTTCCAGAAATCATTCTCTGTCGCGAAGCGTGTACGCACAGAAACGGATATCGGTGCCAGCGCGGTGTCCGTCGCGTTTGCTGCCTGTACCCTGGCGCGGCAGATCTTTGAATCCCTTTCTACGGTAACCGTGTTGTTAGTGGGTGCCGGCGAGACCATCGAGCTGGTGGCGCGACATCTGCGTGAGCATAAAGTGAAGAAGATGATCATCGCTAACCGCACACGTGAGCGTGCGCAGGTGCTGGCCGATGAAGTCGGCGCCGAGGTGATTTCTCTGAGCGATATTGATGCCCGCTTACAGGATGCCGATATTATTATCAGCTCTACCGCCAGCCCACTGCCTATTATTGGCAAGGGGATGGTCGAACGTGCGCTAAAAAATCGCCGTAATCAGCCTATGCTGCTGGTCGATATTGCGGTACCACGCGATGTTGAACCGGAAGTGGGCAAACTGTCCAACGCCTATTTGTACAGTGTTGACGACCTGCAAAGCATCATTTCGCATAACCTGGCGCAGCGCAAAGCGGCCGCCGTGGAAGCGGAAACCATCGTTGCGCAGGAAACCAGCGAGTTTATGGCCTGGCTGCGAGCACAAAGCGCAAGCGAGACCATCCGCGATTATCGCAGTCAGTCTGAACAAATCCGTGATGAACTGACCGCTAAAGCGTTGGCTGCTCTGGAACAGGGCGGTGATGCGCAAGCCATTATGCAGGACCTGGCGTGGAAGCTGACTAACCGCCTGATCCACGCACCAACCAAATCACTTCAACAGGCCGCCCGTGACGGGGACAGTGAACGCCTGAATATTCTGCGCGACAGCCTCGGGCTGGAGTAGCAATACACCAATCTCATTTTTTACAGGGTGCATTTACGCCTATGAAGCCTTCTATCGTTGCCAAACTGGAAGCCCTGCATGAACGCCATGAAGAAGTTCAGGCGCTGCTCGGTGATGCGGGAACTATCGCAGACCAGGAACGCTTTCGTGCATTGTCGCGCGAATATGCGCAATTAAGTGATGTTTCCCGTTGTTTTACGGACTGGCAACAGGTTCAGGAAGATATCGAAACGGCACAGATGATGCTCGACGATCCTGAAATGCGTGAAATGGCGCAGGATGAACTGCGCGAAGCAAAAGAAAAATGTGAACAACTGGAACAGCATCTGCAGGTTCTGCTGCTGCCAACCGATCCTGATGATGAACGTAACGCCTTCCTCGAAGTGCGTGCGGGAACCGGTGGTGATGAAGCGGCGCTGTTTGCCGGCGATCTGTTCCGCATGTACAGCCGTTACGCTGAATCGCGTCGCTGGCGGGTAGAGATCATGAGCGCCAGTGAAGGCGAACATGGCGGGTTTAAAGAAGTCATTGCCAAGATTAGCGGCGAAGGCGTTTACGGGCGACTGAAATTTGAGTCCGGCGGTCATCGCGTACAGCGCGTACCGGCGACCGAATCTCAAGGGCGTATCCATACTTCCGCTTGTACGGTCGCGGTGATGCCGGAACTGCCGGAAGCAGAACTGCCGGATATCAACCCAGCCGATCTGCGTATTGATACCTTCCGCTCATCCGGCGCTGGGGGTCAGCACGTTAACACCACCGACTCCGCTATCCGTATTACCCACTTGCCGACCGGCATTGTGGTGGAGTGTCAGGACGAACGTTCACAGCATAAAAACAAAGCGAAAGCGATGTCAGTGCTGGGCGCGCGTATTCGTGCCGCCGAAGTGGCCAGGCGTCAGCAGGCGGAAGCCTCTGAACGTCGCAACCTGTTGGGCAGTGGCGATCGCAGCGATCGCAACCGTACCTATAACTTCCCGCAGGGGCGTGTGACCGATCACCGCATCAACCTGACACTTTACCGTCTGGATGAAGCGATGGAAGGTAAACTGGATATGCTCATTGAGCCAATCGTCCAGGAATACCAGGCCGACCAGTTGGCGGCGTTGTCCGAGCAAGATTAATGGACTATCAGCAATGGCTGCGTGAAGCAATAAGCCAGTTACAGACCAGTGAAAGCCCGCGCCGTGACGCCGAGATTTTACTCGAGTTTGTCACCGGTAAAGGGCGTACCTTTATTCTGGCGTTCGGCGAAACGGTGTTAACCGAGGCGCAGCATCAACGGCTCGGTACATTACTGGAACGCCGTCAGCGGGGTGAGCCGGTGGCACATCTGACCGGTGTGCGCGAGTTCTGGTCGCTGCCGCTGTTTGTGTCTCCGGCTACGCTTATTCCACGCCCGGATACCGAGTGCCTGGTTGAACAGGCACTGGCGCGTTTGCCTGCCTCGCCGTGCCGTATTCTCGACTTGGGAACCGGTACGGGCGCCATCGCGCTGGCGCTGGCGTCCGAGCGTCCGGATTGCACGGTGACAGCAGTTGACCGCATGCCGGATGCCGTAAACCTGGCAAACCGCAATCGACAAAATCTGGCTATCGACAATGTGCATGTGTTGCAAAGTGACTGGTTCAGTGCTTTGCAGGGGCAGCAGTTTGAGATGATCGTCAGTAACCCGCCGTACATCGACGAGCAGGATCCTCACCTGGCGCAGGGCGATATACGTTTTGAGCCGCTATCGGCACTGGTAGCGGGCGAGCAGGGTATGGCGGATATCGTGCATATCATTGATCAGTCTCGACACATGCTAACGCCCGGCGGTTATCTGTTGCTGGAACATGGCTGGCAACAGGGTGAGGCGGTACGCGACGCGTTTACCCGCGCAGGTTACCAGGCGGTTGAAACCTGTCGTGACTATGGCGGCAACGAGCGGATTACGCTCGGGCGCATCCCATCATGAATTCGTTCAGCACACTACTTACTATTCATCTCGTTAGCATCGTGCTTTCTGTCGGGCTACTCACGTTGCGTTTTTGGTGGCGTTCTACCAATACACGTCTTGCATCATCGCGCTGGACGCGTATTCTGCCACCGATCATTGATACCGTTTTACTCCTCAGCGGCGTGGCGTTGATCGCTAAAACGCACATCCTGCCATTCACCGAGCAGGGGACATGGCTGACTGAAAAGCTGTTTGGGGTTATCATTTACATCGTTTTGGGTTTTATTGCGCTCGATTACCGTCGGGCGCGCAGTCAGCAGGCGCGATTAATCGCATTTCCGCTGGCGCTGGTGGTGCTGTACATCATCATTAAACTCGCCACCACAAAAATACCGTTACTGGGGTAAGTCATGATGTCGTTAGCTGATTTCGAATTTAATAAAGCGCCGTTGTGTGATGGGATGATCCTGGCGTCGGAGTCTATCCGTCTGGATTTTCCAACACAAACTGTCTATGACGAACTGGAACGTCTGGTTGGTCTGGCGCAAGAAGAAATTAGCCAGCTCCTGTCTCAGGATGAGCAACTGGATAAACTGCTGGCACTTTTTTACGGCGAATGGGGTTTTACGGACACCCACGGCGTCTATCGTCTTTCTGATGCACTATGGCTCGACCAGGTTCTGAAAAATCGTCAGGGCAGTGCGGTTTCACTCGGTGCCATCTTATTGTGGATTGCTAACCGACTGGATCTGCCGTTGGTACCGGTGATTTTCCCGACACAACTCATCCTGCGTATTGAATCGCTCGATGGTGAAATGTGGCTAATCAATCCGTTCAATGGCGAAACGTTAAATGAACACACGTTGGAAGTGTGGCTGAAGGGTAACATTAGCCCGGTTGCTGAACTGTTCAACGAGGATCTTGACGAAGCGGATAACGCGGAAGTGATCCGCAAACTGCTCGACACGCTGAAATCATCGCTAATGGAAGAGCGACAAATGGAACTGGCGCTGCGAGCCAGCGAAGCATTACTGCAGTTTAATCCTGAGGATCCGTATGAAATACGCGATCGCGGATTAATCTACGCGCAGCTGGAATGTGAACATGTTGCGCTGACTGATTTAAGTTATTTCGTTGAGCAGTGTCCGGAAGACCCGATCAGCGAAATGATCCGTGCGCAGATTAATACTATTTCGCACAAGCAAATTGTATTGCATTGATTAATAACACTTTACCTACCGTTTAAGGCGATCCTATGAAACAAAAAGTGGTTAGCATTGGCGACATCAACGTGGCAAATGACCTGCCGTTCGTGCTGTTTGGCGGAATGAACGTGCTGGAATCCCGCGATCTGGCGATGCGCATTTGTGAGCACTACGTAACCGTTACTCAAAAGCTGGGTATCCCTTACGTGTTCAAAGCCTCCTTTGATAAAGCCAACCGTTCTTCCATCCACTCTTACCGTGGGCCAGGTCTTGAAGAAGGGATGAAAATCTTCCAGGAACTGAAGCAGACGTTTGGCGTAAAAGTGATCACCGACGTTCATGAAGCCAGCCAGGCACAGCCTGTTGCCGATGTGGTGGATGTGATTCAGCTGCCGGCATTCCTTGCTCGTCAGACCGACCTGGTAGAAGCGATGGCGAAAACGGGCGCTGTTATTAACGTGAAAAAACCGCAATTCGTAAGCCCGGGTCAGATGGGCAACATCGTGGATAAATTCCATGAAGGCGGTAACGACAAGGTTATCCTGTGCGACCGTGGTGCGAACTTTGGTTATGACAACCTGGTTGTCGATATGCTGGGCTTTAGCGTGATGAAGAAAGTTTCCGGTAACTCTCCGGTGATTTTTGACGTCACCCACGCGCTGCAGTGCCGCGACCCGTTTGGCGCAGCAAGCGGCGGTCGCCGTGCACAGGTCACCGAACTGGCTCGCGCCGGTATGGCGGTAGGCCTGGCGGGTCTGTTCATTGAAGCGCACCCGGATCCAGCCCATGCTAAATGCGACGGTCCATCCGCGCTGCCGCTGGCGAAACTGGAACAGTTCCTGACGCAGATTAAAGCCATTGATGACCTGGTGAAAAGCTTCGACGAGCTGGATACTGAAAACTAAGAGCGTTGAACAGGCCGGGGGATATTCCTCCGGCCTGTTATTTCCGTCAGGCGCCAAACGCGCCGTCAATAGTATGCATTGCGCCTGTCACAAACCCTGCTTCAGGTCCAGCAAGCCAGGCAACCATTCCGGCAACTTCTTCCGGTCGCCCATGTCGTTTTAGTGCCATAAAGCTGTGCATCAGCTCTTTCAACGGGCCTTCTGCCGGATTGGCATCGGTATCAATCGGGCCAGGTTGCACAACGTTCACCGTAATACCACGCGGACCAAAATCACGAGCCAACCCTCTCGCCATCCCTTGTAGTGCCGACTTGCTCAACGCATAAGAGGCCATACCGGCGATGGGCATACGGTCACCATTTACTGAACCGATAATAATGATTCGTCCTCCATCAGGCATCTGGCGTGCAGCCTCCACCGCGGCGTAGTAGGGGGCGTGAATATTAATGCGGAAAAGGCGTTTAACTTCATCAGGATCCTGCTCCAACGCGTCGCCGAACAGGATAATCCCAGCGTTAACGACCAGCACATCTAACGGGCCACTTTCCCGCACCCGTGCGATAACGTCCTCGCGTCTGGCGCTGTCGGTTTGCGCCGTATGGGTGCCAGTCTCATCGGCCAGCGCTTTGGCGGCGTCAGGAGAGCCGGAATACGTGAAGGTGACGGATGCGCCCTCCGCGGCAAAGCGGCGTACAATTGCCGCACCGATCCCACGACTACCACCAAGAACCAGCACCGATTTACCCTTGAATGAAGACATCAGATACTCCTTGAACAATTATGTAGTGATCGATATATAATTGGCGCATGGTTTTCTGTCAATGGATTTATAATGGTCACTACAAAATACTCACGCGCGCCGGGTCGACCACGTAATTTTGACCCAGAGCAGGCGGTTGCGACGGTACAACGCTTATTTCACGCTCACGGCTACGATACCGTTAGCGTGGCGGATGTCACTCAGGTACTGGGTATCAAACCCCCCAGTTTCTACGCTGCTTTTGGGAATAAGCTCGGCCTTTATCAACGAGTATTGAGCCGTTACGTACAAACCGATGCGATCCCTTTTGACGATATTTTATGTGCCGACAGACCCGTTGCTGACTGTCTGGCAACGCTGCTTGAGGAGGCGGCACGTCATTACGCAGCCGATCCCGATGCGGCAGGATGTTTAGTGCTGGAAGGAACACATTGCAATGACCCTGAGGCACGCAATGCCGCCCGTGCGTTCTACTCGGTAGCTGAAAATAAGATCCATAACTTTATTGCCCAGCGTTACCCCGAAGAGGCGAAAAGTATGACCGATTACGTCTGTACCACGATGTTGGGTTTGTCGGGAAAAGCGCGTTGCGGACACTCGCTTGAACAACTGGTATCCAGCGCGCAACTTGCCAGCCTTGCGTTTCGGCACAGGTTTCCTGATTAGCTTTGCACAAGAAAGGAAGATAAACATGATGAGTAAAATGGGCCTTTGCTTCAAAACACCTCCTCCTGCGATGCGTAATATGGCGTTGGCTGTAATGCTGATGGGGACATCCTCTTTGGCTTCTGCACAGGATAAAGCTGATGTTGTTTTGTATAACGACCAGCTTATTACCATGGACGAACAACAGCCAAACGCGCAGGCTCTGGCGGTAAAAGGGCAACACATTATTGCTGTCGGAAATAATGAAGAGATTAAAAAATGGTCAGGGCAGAATACGCGAGAAATTAATCTTGCGGGTAAAACGGTGATCCCCGGATTAATTGATACGCATCTGCATGGTATTCGCGGAGGAAGGACGTTCTTATTCGAAACCTACTGGTTTGATGCCAAAACTATACCTGATGCTCTGCACAAACTGTCGCAATCGGCAGAATAGAAAAACGCAGCGCAGTGGGTGGCCGTGGTGGGATCATGGATACCTGAACAATTTGCTGAAAAGCGAGATCCCACCCTACAGGAACTGAATCAGGCGCTGCCTGAAAACCCTGCAAACGCATGATATTACCCAGCTTCGCTGGTCAATAGCCCATTTAAATACCGGTACGGCAGAGACGATAGCCCGGATGAAGCAATTAGGTTTAGCCTATTCCGTGCAGATGGGGCCGTATTTTGAATCTCCCGCCATTGAACGCGCTAATGGTAAAATCGTTGCAGCACAGTCATCCCCCATTCAACCCGCACTAGAGCAAGGCGTGATCGTTGCAGGGGGAACGGATGCGACAAGAATTGGCGTTGCGGGTGTGTGGCATGCCATTGAATACCATGTGACGGGGAAAGCGCTCGACGGCTCTGTACGTGATGAGGAACGTCGGATCAGCCGGGAAGATGCGTTAAAAATGTATACGCTAAATGCCGCCTGGCTGGCATTTGCCGAACAGCAGAGAGGGAGTTTGCGCGCTGGCAAGCTCGCTGATTTTGCCGTTCTGGATCAGGATGTTCTGGCAGTTACTGCAGATAAACTGCACCAGACACAAGCGCTATTAACGTTTGTGGATGGCCAACAGGTCTACCCGGAGCAATAAACCAGGATAAAAAAACGGCCCTGCAAAGGGCCGTGGGTTGCACCTGAGTTGATTATCAGGCGAATATCGTCATCAGGTAGGCGATAAACAGTGCCAGATGCGCTGCACCGTTGAGCACATTGGTGCGTCCGGTGGAGAAGGAGATATGGCACAGCACCAGCGAAGAAACCATGACAATCATCTCTGGTGCGCCCAGCGCGAACACCAGGTCATTCCCTGTTGCCCAGGCAATCAGTGTGACGACGGGTACGGTCAGTGAGATGGTGGCAAGTACTGAGCCGAAGAATAAATTCATCGCTCGCTGCACCTGATTGTTCAGTACTGCTTTCAACGCACCTAAACCCTCAGGGGAGAGAATAAGCAACGCCACCAGGAAACCGGTAAATGCCACTGGTGCATTCAGCTCAGTGAGTAATGTTTCCAGCGGATTGGCATTCATTTTGGTAACGGCAATAACGGCAATCAAATGGATGACAAGCCAGGCTGCGTGCCACAGATTGCTGTGCGCTGAAGGTTTACCGTGATGTGGGTCATCGCCGTCCCCCTCATCTTCATGTTCGTAAATGAACAGGCTCTGGTGTGTTTTAGTCTGGATCAGCAAAAATACGCCGTACATTGCTGCTGAAATTAAGGCTACCAGCAGTGCCTGTGCGGTGGTGAAATTCGCTCCCGGTAATGCCATCGGGAATACCAGCACGATAATGGCCAGCGGGAATAGAGCAATTAAATACTGCTTAATACCGAACAGGTTCATATACTGGGTGGCAAATTTGCGGCCACCCAACAGTAATGAAAACCCGACCAGCCCACCGGTTACGATCATAATGATTGAATAGAGCGTATCGCGCATTAGCGTGGGTGCGGCGTCACCAGTTGCCATTAATGCGGAAATTAAACTGACTTCGAGAATAACCACCGAAAGGCTGAGAATCAGCGAGCCATAGGGTTCACCAAGTCGGTGAGCTAATACGTCTGCATGACGGACAACGCTGAATGCGCTACTTAATATACCAATAAGGGCTAGTGCGTTAATGCCGATGACCACTGGTAGTGACTGACTGCTCCCCCAAAAGAACAGTACTACCAGCGCCAAAATCGGAAAGGCGAGTGAGGTCTCCTTGTGGCGGGTTTTTACCGCCTCATGTGCATGTGTCATGTAATTAATTCTCCATCTCTGCAGGTGCTTATAATTATAAATGTATTAAAGAATGTAAAAAATAACAGATCTTTCGGTATTTCCGATCTGATTTTACGTAATTTTACGGCATGGACCATTTTTTGCATCAAAGTGAGCAAAATGGTGTGTCTTGTTTAGAGAGCATTTAAATAACAAGATGTTAGATTTCTAAATCAATCAAAATATCACACGATGAGATGCTGACGGTCGCGCCAGACCGGGACATAAAAAGAGGATATAAAGTGCCGTTGAGCCTTTGTTGCCTTGCATGCAGTCGATGAATTGCCTATTGTCCTGGTATTGGTTTCAAAATGAGCAGTAAAAAAGCCTGGAAGGCGTCAAAAAAGTTGTCGCAGGGAAGTCGCAGTGGCGGAGGTGTAAGGTGTTAACGCGTGATTTTTTATTGAATGCTGACTGTAAGACGGCATTTGGTGATATTGAAGAATCACTACTCTGGTCGGCGGAACAACGTGCAGCCTCACTGGCCGCCACGCTTGCCTGCCGTCCAGATGATGGACCGGTGTGGATCTTTGGTTATGGATCGTTGATGTGGAATCCGGCGTTAGAGTTTGAAGAGTCCTGTACCGGGACGTTAGTCGGCTGGCATCGCGCATTTTGTTTGCGCCTGACGGCAGGGCGAGGAACGGCGTGTCAGCCGGGACGGATGTTGGCCCTGAAAGAGGGGGGGCGCACTACGGGTGTGGCATACCGTTTACCGGATGCATCGCTGGAGCAAGAGCTGTCCCTGCTGTGGAAGCGTGAAATGATCACGGGTTGCTACCTGCCAACGTGGTGTCAGCTCACGCTGGATGATGGCCGAACGGTGAGTGCGCTGGTCTTTATTATGGATCCGCGACATCCATTGTTTGAGTCCGATACCCGTGCTCAGGTTATCGCGCCGCTTATTGCTTCTGCCAGTGGGCCATTGGGAACTAACGCGCAATATCTGTTCTCGCTGGAACAGGAATTGGTGAAGTTGGGGATGCAGGATGACTGTCTTAACGATCTGGTGATTACGGTCAAAAGATTGTTGGGAGAGAACCTGCCGGAAGGCGTCATGCGACCGGGATTTGCCTAGGCGTTGCCAGGTTATCTGTTGTGTGCCCGATAAGCGTAGATGCTTTCGGGCAGTACATCATCAGGCTGCAATATAACTGATTGAATGCTCCAGAGACTGGCTGTGGCTGTCGATCAGCACGTTCCAGACGCCGGTATACGGTACAGTCAGCCATGCGTTATCACGATTCTGCACGCTTAAAATGTCGGTCTGCGTGTCTTTGACGTGATTTTTCTCGCTCATCAGATGGATGTGACAACGCTCCGAACAGCGTACCACCACCGTATCTCCACCAAATAATTTCAAACTTGCCTTCACTAATGCCATTTTTCACCCCGTTCTTGAAAACAACGTACTTTCTGTCGAAAGTGCTGCGTGATGTTGTTCACATTTCACTCATTGCATAACACCAAAGGGGAGGGGGCAGGATGCTGATTTTGATCAAAAAATGGCATAACGATTAAACAAAAATGACAAAATCCCTTAAAAGGGTTGAAAGGGCGAGCTTACGTTTAACGAAACCGCGCCCATCTGAGATTAAATCGGGAAATTACCGGCACTTTCAGTACGCTTGCCTGAAAGTGCCGGCATCAGAAGGTCAAAACCTTATCTGCTGCCAGCGTCCACTGAGCCAGTTCCACCAGCGTACCGACTTCAACGCCATCAATTAACGGCAGAGCGGTGATCCCGCGGCCATCGGTACAGGTTTTGCAGAGTTTTACCGGAACGTTTTGTGCTGTCAGGATTTCCAGCATTTGCTGAATATTATAACCTTCCCCCGGTTTCTGCCCGCGCAGCCCTGCAGTGACGGCATCCGACATTAAAAACAGACGCAGGTCGAGGCTGCCCTCCTGCTCGCGCAGAGCGATGGCCAGACGCAGACTGTTGAATAACGACTCGCTTCCATAGGCTGCACCGTTCGCGATGATCACTATCTTTTGCATTTTTACTCCTGTTGCTGCATGTGAACGTTAATAACTGACACGTATGTTACACCTATTTCCCGATGCCAGGATAATGCCGAAAAAGGAAGGAAGGGCTGAAAATCAATGCTGAAGACGTTATGGTTTAAGATAAGTATGCCGCTGTGGCTAATTGATGTAAGAAACCGCTAACGATTTGAGCCGTAATATTTATTTATCTCTCGCAGTATTCTCACTCTTGCCGTTTGCAGGCGGTACTGCCAGCGCGCAATCGTCTTTTATTCACCAGGCGGAGAACCCTTTCGATAACAATAGTGATGGCTTGCCCGATCTCGGTATGGCGCCGGAGTCGCGGGCAGGCGAAAAGCACTTTGCCGAAATGGTTAAAGCGTTTGGGGAAGCCAGCATGACCGATAACGGCCTTGATACTGGCGAGCAAGCGAAGCAGTTCGCGTTTGGCCAGGTGCGTGACACAGTCAGTGAGCAGGTGAATCAGCAACTGGAATCCTGGCTTTCTCCGTGGGGGAATGCCAGCGTTGGGTTGCAGGTGGATAATGAAGGTAGCTTTGCCGGCAGTCGAGGAAGCTGGTTTATCCCGTGGCAGGACAATCAACGCTATCTCACCTGGAGCCAGCTGGGACTGACGCAGCAGGACGAAGGCCTGGTCTGTAATGCGGGGATTGGGCAGCGCTGGGTACGTGACGGTTGGTTAGTGGGTTACAACACCTTTTATGACAACCTGCTGGATGAGAATCTGCCACGTGGCGGGTTCGGCGCCGAGGCGTGGGGAGAGTATCTGCGGCTATCCGCCAACTACTACCAGCCGTTTTCCTCGTGGCAGAATCGTTCTTCGACACAGGAGCAAAGGATGGCGCGGGGCTACGACCTTACTGCGTTGATGCGGTTACCCTTTTATGAGCATCTCAATACCAGCGTCAGCGTCGAGCAATATTTTGGCGATCGGGTAGACCTTTTCCATTCGGGAACGGGCTACCGCAATCCGGTGGCGGTAAACCTGGGACTGAGCTATACGCCAGTGCCGCTGATTACGGTGACCGCGCAGCATAAACAGGGCGAAAGCGGGGTAAGCCAAAATAATCTGGGATTGACCCTCAATTATCGTTTTGGCGTTCCGTTAAATAAACAGTTAATGGTGAGTGAAGTCGCAAACAGCCGATCGCTGCGCGGGAATCGTTATGACGATCCTCAGCGTAACAGCGTGCCAACGCTGGAGTATCGCCAGCGTAAAACCTTATCTGTATTTCTGACAACACCGCCGTGGGATCTGAAACCCGGCGAGACGGTAGCGTTGAAATTACAGGTGCGTAGTCAGTATGGCATCCGTCATTTGACATGGCAGGGAGACACGAAAGCATTGAGTTTAACGGCAGGAAGCCATCCTCGTAGTGCGCAAGGCTGGACGGTTATTATGCCGAAGTGGGATAGCAGTGAAGGAGCAACCAACCGTTGGCGGCTGTCCGTCGTCGTGGAAGACGAGCAGGGCCAGCGTGTCTCTTCCAATGAGATCACGCTATCACTGCCCGAACCGTTTAATGCCGTTTCGGGAAATGATCCTCGTTAATACTCGCGTTATCAGAAGATGCGTTCCTGGTGCACCCATACCGCGGCTTCAACGCGTGATTTAAGCTTCATTTTCTTCAGCATATGCTTTACATGCACTTTTACCGTGCTTTCGGTGATATCGAGGCGGCGAGCAATCATCTTGTTAGGCAGACCCTGGGCGATGAGCTTAAGAATATCGCGTTCACGTGGCGTCAACTGAGTTACATCACGATCGGAGGTCGCACGGTTAGCGCGCAGGCTGGCGGCCAGAACCGGGGTTAAGGCTTCGCTCAGTACCATTTCGCCGGCGGCAGCCTGTTGCAACGCCTTCAGTAGATCTTCTGGCTCCATGTCTTTCAACAGATAGCCGTCAGCACCGCGTTTCAGGGCAGTCACGACGTCTTCTTCATGGTTGGAAACACTGAAAACGACGATGCGTCCGGACAGAGATTTCTCTCGTAGCTTATCAAGCGTTTCCAGACCGTTCATTCCCGGCATGTTGAGATCAAGAAGGATCAGATCGGGATCAAGTGATTCAGCCAGCTCGATACCCTGCTCGCCATTACTGGCTTCGCCGACCACGGTGATATCGGACGCCATGCTGACAAGCTGTTTTACACCGGTGCGCAGCATCGGATGATCGTCGATCAACAGGATGGTTGCCGGTTCCAGATTACTCATGGGTATCTCCTTGGACTTCTGTGAAGTTTGTTTCGGGAATAAAAGTGACAGCAACTTCAGTACCGCCCGTCTCGCGACGGCGTACACGGCAATCGCCGCGCAAGCTCTGCGCACGGTCACGCATTATAATCATGCCGTAGTGGTTACTGCGTTCGGCGTTTTCTGGTACGCCGCAGCCGTTATCTTGAACTGTCAGTTTGACCTGTTTGCCATTTTGCACCACCGTCACGATGACTTCATTGGCCTGAGAGTGTTTAAGCGCATTACTCAGGGCCTCACGGGCAATCTGCAGCAGGTGGATTGCCTGATGTGAAGGGACCAGGCGCGGCGGCAACTGATAATCCAGCTTCACCGTAAAACCAAAGCGAGCGCTGTATTCCTGGCAGCTGGCTTCCAGCGCGGGCCGCAACCCAGGCTCAGTCAACTGCAAACGGAAGGTCGTCAACAATTCACGTAGCTGTGCCCAGGAGGCGTTCAGCTCGTTACGAATCTGACTTAGCAACTCACGACTGTTTTCCGGGAGCGCGTCGCCCTGCATCTGCAAACAACTGACCTGCATCTTCATACAGGAGAGCGATTGTGCAATAGAATCATGGAGTTCGCGAGCAATGGTGGCACGCTCTTCCATCACGATCAACTGCTGCTGACGTTCCTGGTGTCTGTCCAGCGCCAGTGTTGCGGTGAGTTGTTCAACCAGAGTATCGACCAGTTGCTGCTGATCGTGACTGAGATGACGCCCGTACGGCAAGGTGGCGAGCAGAATACCGTACTGGGTATGCGCATCGGTCAGCCGCCATTTCAGCGTAGTGCCACCATCAATGGTGGGCAGCGTGCCTCGTGGACACAGATGACAACCTTTTTCATCGCAACTGGCACTCGACTGGCAGGTAAATTCCTGATGATTATCTTCATCTTCCAGGTCATAAACCCGCAACTCAATATCGTGCAGCAGCGTTAAATTTTGCAACCCGTTGAGTACCGGTGAAAGCCGCTCACACAACGGTATCTGTGAGTGCAGACGGCGGTTGGCTTGCCACAGGAAAGAGAGGATCTGGTTTTTATGTTCCAGACCCGCGGTTTTTTCCTGCACCCGCTGTTCCAGTACGGCATAACTTTCGGCCAGTTCTTCGGACATATTGTTCAGCGCCGAACCCAGTGCCGCCATCTCATTACGTCCGCTGATATGCGCACGTTGCGTAAAATCACGCTGGCTGACGGCGCGGGCCATCGCCAGCAGTTGTTTCCACGGCTGCAGCAGACGTACGCGCAGCCAGATAATCGTAAAGACCAGCAGCAGAGCCATAAATACTGCCATCAGGCGATGCAGCATAACAACGCGTTCAATACGCAACTCCGTGGTATGGTCAAAGGCGGTAACCAACTTATCCAGTCCGGTCACAAAGCGTGAAACGTCGTCGGCGACCGCATCCCCCGTTTGTGCATGTTTAAGCCCAGGTGCCAGTTCGGTGTGCCAGTAATCCTGCAATGCCTTTAACTGGGTCTGCTGGCCGTCGCGCTGCGCGGCACGAGTCAGTTCAGGGCTAAACGCCGTTTGTTCCATTTCATCCAGCAGCGGTTGATCGCTGGCGTCCAGCGGTACGGCAGCCAGCAAACGGTAGCTCTGCATGCGTAGCGAGCCGGCTTTATTGATCGCGTGAGCGCTACCCTGAATGCCTTGAACCAGCCAGCCGGAGACAGCCATACCCGCCACGCCAAGCGCGGTAGACAGCAAAACAATCAGCGCCACCTGGTTAACCAGCGTAAGCGGGGAAAGACAACGTTTAAACATGTGACTTCTTCCTTCGGGTTCTCAGTGAGCAGAAAACCTTATTGAATGACGATTCTGCTGCAGGCAGTGCCGCTATTCTCAGCGATACACTGGAGTATACCCATACCTCAAACGGGCTACCCCTTAATTGCCGACAGGGGGAGAGATCCTGGACGTCGGGGAGTAGGGTGCGACAGAAGCGTGAAAAACCACATCTTTTTTACCGAAGTTATGTACTCATTTAGGGTAATGATAAATTTTAGGCGTTAATAATGACACCTTTTCCTTTGATTTATATCAACTTACCCCCGGCTGTAAACCCTAATGTTGCAGGCATCGAAACAAGTATCAGAGGTGTCTATGAGTCACTCATCTGCCCCGGAAAGGGCATCTGGAGCTGTAATCACGGAATGGCGGCCGGAAGATCCCGCCTTCTGGGAACAGCGTGGTCAACGAGTTGCCAGCCGTAACCTGTGGATTTCAGTCCCTTGTCTGCTGCTGGCGTTTTGCGTATGGATGTTATTTAGCGCAGTGGCGGTGAACTTACCGAAAGTGGGATTCAATTTCACCACTGAGCAGCTGTTTATGCTGACGGCATTGCCTTCAGTTTCCGGCGCGCTGCTGCGCGTACCGTACTCCTTTATGGTTCCCCTGTTTGGTGGACGACGCTGGACAGCGTTCAGCACAGGTATCCTGATAATCCCCTGCGTGTGGTTAGGCTTTGCTGTGCAGGATACCACCACGCCGTTCAGTACCTTTATTATTATCTCCCTGCTGTGCGGTTTTGCCGGTGCGAACTTTGCTTCCAGCATGGCAAATATCAGCTTCTTCTTTCCAAAACAGAAACAGGGCGGCGCGCTGGGGTTGAACGGCGGCCTGGGCAACATGGGCGTCAGCGTGATGCAGTTGGTTGCGCCGCTGGTGGTCTCACTGTCCATCTTCGCCGCTTTTGGCAGCCACGGCGTTGAACAACCGGATGGCACGCAGTTGTATCTGGCAAACGCCGCATGGATTTGGGTGCCGTTCCTCGCTATTTTCACGCTGGCCGCATGGTTCGGTATGAACGAACTGGCAACCTCAAAAGCCTCGCTGAAAGAGCAATTGCCGGTGCTGAAACGCGGGCATTTGTGGATTATGAGCCTGCTGTATCTGGCAACCTTCGGCTCTTTCATCGGCTTCTCCGCAGGTTTCGCGATGCTGTCAAAAACGCAGTTCCCGGAAGTGCAGATCCTGCATTATGCCTTCTTTGGGCCGTTCATTGGCGCTTTGGCGCGTTCTGCGGGCGGCGCAATCTCTGATCGTCTGGGCGGGACCCGCGTCACGCTGGTGAACTTCGTGCTGATGGCTATTTTCAGTGCCTTATTGTTCCTGACGCTGCCATCAAACGGTGTCGGCGGCAACTTCATTGCCTTCTTCGCCGTGTTCCTGGCGCTGTTCCTGACGGCCGGGCTGGGGAGTGGTTCAACCTTCCAGATGATCTCTGTCATCTTCCGTAAGCTGACGATGGACAGAGTGAAAGCTGAAGGCGGTTCAGAAGAGAAAGCGATGCGCGAGGCGGCAACCGACACTGCGGCAGCGTTGGGCTTTATCTCTGCTATTGGTGCGATCGGCGGCTTCTTTATCCCGAAAGCATTTGGTACGTCCCTGGCATTAACCGGTTCTCCGGTCGGTGCGATGAAAGTATTTCTGATCTTCTATGTCGCCTGCGTGGTCATCACCTGGGTGGTATACGGACGTCATTCTAAAAAGTAAAAAAGAGGTATACACAAAATCATTCTAACTGCATCAAGGCGGCAAGTGAGAAATCCCCAGGAGCTTACTGAAGTAAGTGACTGGGGAGAACGAGCGCAGCCAACGCAGAAGCAGTTTGAAGGATGAAGTGTAGGTTGATTATCCATTGCGCGGTGTTAGACCGCGCTTTTTTTTGCCTGTAATTAGTTACAACATACTTTTGTATTGTGGCATGACAACAGCCTGTGAGAACGGCGTACGCAATATGCTAAGCAGGGGGGATACCCCTTAATACCCACTTATAAAGAATTTAACATTTGCATGATAAGTGAATTATTTAAAATCCTTTAAATTCAATTCATTACGTTAAATATCAATATCCCACTTTGGGGGTATGTAAAAACCAACCCTCATTTTTCATCCCTGTCTGCCTTGATCGTTATCAATTATCACGCCCTTTCAGAGCGTTACCTTCACACCCAATCAAGCAATGTCGATTTATCAGAGAGCCGTCAGGCTCCTACAGGAGAAAACCGATGAGTAAATTCCTGGACCGGTTTCGCTACTTCAAACAGAAGGGCGAAACCTTTGCCGATGGGCACGGCCAGCTTCTCAACACCAACAGGGACTGGGAGGATGGATACCGCCAGCGTTGGCAGCATGACAAAGTCGTGCGTTCAACCCACGGCGTAAACTGCACCGGCTCATGCAGCTGGAAAATCTACGTGAAAAATGGTCTGGTAACCTGGGAAACCCAGCAAACTGACTACCCGCGTACTCGTCCTGATCTGCCAAACCACGAACCTCGCGGCTGCCCGCGTGGCGCGAGCTATTCCTGGTATCTCTACAGCGCAAACCGCCTCAAATATCCGCTGATGCGCAAACGTCTGATGAAGATGTGGCGTGAAGCGAAAAGACTGCACAGCGATCCCGTTGACGCCTGGGCCTCCATCATCGAAGACGCCGATAAAGCAAAAAGCTTCAAACAAGCGCGTGGTCGTGGCGGGTTTGTCCGTTCTTCCTGGCAGGAAGTAAACGAACTGATTGCGGCATCTAACGTCTATACCGTGAAAACCTATGGTCCTGACCGCGTTGCTGGTTTCTCACCGATCCCGGCAATGTCGATGGTTTCTTATGCTTCTGGCGCGCGCTACCTGTCGCTGATCGGCGGTACTTGCCTGAGCTTCTACGACTGGTATTGCGACTTACCGCCTGCGTCTCCGCAGACCTGGGGTGAGCAGACAGACGTACCTGAATCTGCTGACTGGTACAACTCCAGTTACATCATCGCCTGGGGTTCTAACGTACCGCAGACCCGTACCCCGGATGCGCACTTCTTCACAGAAGTTCGCTACAAAGGTACCAAAACTGTCGCGATTACGCCGGACTACGCAGAAATCGCCAAGCTTTGCGACCTGTGGCTGGCACCGAAGCAGGGGACCGATGCGGCGATGGCGCTGGCGATGGGCCACGTTATGCTGCGTGAGTTCCATCTCGACAACCCAAGCCAGTACTTTACCGATTACGTGCGCCGTTACACCGACATGCCAATGTTGGTCATGCTTGAAGAGCGTGACGGTTACTATGCCGCTGGGCGTATGCTGCGTGCGGCAGATTTGGTCGATTCTCTGGGCCAGGAAAACAACCCGGAATGGAAAACTGTCGCGATTAACAGCAACGGCGAAATGGTTGCGCCAAACGGTTCAATTGGCTTCCGCTGGGGTGAAAAAGGCAAATGGAACCTGGAGCAGCGTGACGGTACGTCTGGTGCCGAAACCGAACTGCAACTGAGCCTGCTGGGTAGTCAGGATGACATCGCTGAAGTCGGTTTCCCGTACTTCGGTGGCGAAGGAACTGAACACTTCAATAAAGTCGAACTGGAAAACGTTCTGCTGCATAAACTGCCGGTGAAACGACTGCAACTGGCCGATGGCTCTACGGCTCTGGTGACCACCGTTTACGATCTGACCATGGCTAACTACGGCCTTGAGCGTGGTCTGAATGATGAAAACTGCGCGACCAGCTACGATGACGTAAAAGCGTATACCCCGGCGTGGGCAGAAAAAATCACCGGTGTTTCACGTTCTCAAATCGTGCGCATCGCCCGTGAATTTGCAGATAATGCCGATAAGACGCACGGTCGTTCGATGATTATCGTCGGTGCGGGTCTGAACCACTGGTACCACCTCGATATGAACTATCGTGGCCTTATCAACATGCTGATTTTCTGCGGCTGCGTTGGTCAGAGCGGTGGCGGCTGGGCCCACTATGTGGGCCAGGAAAAACTGCGTCCGCAGACAGGCTGGCAGCCGCTAGCGTTTGCCCTTGACTGGCAGCGTCCGGCGCGTCACATGAACAGTACGTCCTATTTCTATAACCACTCCAGCCAGTGGCGCTATGAGACGGTCACCGCGCAGGAACTGCTGTCTCCGCTGGCGGATAAATCCCGCTACAGCGGTCATTTGATTGACTTTAACGTGCGCGCCGAGCGTATGGGCTGGTTGCCGTCCGCACCGCAGTTGGGTACTAACCCGCTGTACATTGCGCGTGAGGCGGAAAAAGCTGGGATGACACCCGTCGATTACACCGTTAAATCTCTGAAAGAAGGTTCTATTCGCTTTGCGGCAGAACAACCAGAAAACGGTAAAAACCATCCGCGTAACCTGTTTATCTGGCGTTCTAACCTGCTCGGTTCTTCCGGTAAAGGTCATGAATACATGCTGAAGTACCTGCTGGGTACCGAGCACGGTATTCAGGGACTGGACCTGGGTAAACAGGGCGGCGTGAAGCCAGAAGAAGTGGAATGGCAGGACAACGGGCTGGACGGCAAACTGGATCTGGTGGTGACGCTGGACTTCCGTCTGTCGAGCACCTGTCTGTACTCCGACATCGTGCTGCCTACCGCAACCTGGTACGAGAAAGACGATATGAATACTTCGGATATGCATCCGTTTATTCATCCGCTGTCTGCTGCTGTTGACCCGGCCTGGGAATCGAAAAGCGACTGGGAAATCTACAAAGGCATCGCGAAGAAATTCTCTGAAGTCTGCGTAGGACACCTCGGGAAAGAAACCGACGTGGTGACGCTGCCAATCCAGCACGACTCTGCCGCCGAACTGGCGCAGCCGTTAGACGTGAAGGACTGGAAAAAAGGCGAATGCGACCTGATTCCGGGTGTGACCGCGCCGCACATCATGACCGTTGAGCGTGATTACCCGGCAACTTACGAGCGCTTCACCTCTATCGGTCCGTTGATGGAAAAAATCGGTAACGGTGGTAAAGGGATTGCCTGGAACACCCAGAGTGAAATGGACTTGCTGCGTAAGCTCAATTACACCAAGGCGGAAGGCCCGGCGAAAGGCCAGCCTTGTCTAAACACGGCTATTGATGCCGCTGAGATGATCCTCACCCTGGCACCGGAAACAAATGGTCAGGTTGCCGTGAAAGCCTGGGAAGCGCTGAGTGAATTTACCGGACGTGACCATACGCATCTGGCGCTGAACAAAGAAGATGAGAAGATTCGCTTCCGTGATATTCAGGCGCAGCCGCGCAAAATTATCTCCAGCCCGACCTGGTCAGGTCTGGAAGATGAACATGTGTCTTATAACGCCGGTTATACCAACGTTCACGAGCTGATCCCTTGGCGCACGCTTTCTGGTCGCCAGCAGTTGTATCAGGATCATCAGTGGATGCGCGACTTCGGTGAAAGCCTGCTGGTTTATCGTCCGCCAATCGACACCCGTTCGGTGAAAGAGGTGATGGGCGAGAAGTCTAACGGTAATCCGGAAAAAGCGCTCAACTTCCTGACGCCGCACCAGAAATGGGGTATCCACTCCACCTACAGCGACAACTTGCTGATGCTGACGCTGGGACGCGGTGGTCCGATCGTGTGGATGAGTGAAGTTGATGCGAAAGAACTGGGTATCGAAGATAACGACTGGATCGAAGTTTTCAACAGCAACGGTGCCTTAACCGCCCGTGCCGTTGTCAGCCAACGTGTGCCGGCCGGGATGACCATGATGTACCACGCGCAGGAACGTATTGTGAACCTGCCAGGTTCAGAAATTACCCAGCAGCGTGGCGGGATCCATAACTCGGTAACGCGTATTACGCCGAAACCGACCCACATGATCGGCGGCTATGCACATCTGGCCTACGGCTTTAACTACTACGGCACCGTAGGGTCGAACCGTGATGAGTTCGTTGTGGTACGTAAGATGAAGAACATTGACTGGTTGGATGGTGAAGGCAATGACCAGGTACAGGAGAGCGTAAAATGAAAATTCGTTCACAAGTCGGCATGGTGCTGAATCTCGATAAGTGCATCGGTTGCCACACCTGTTCAGTAACCTGCAAAAACGTCTGGACCAGCCGTGAAGGTGCCGAATATGCCTGGTTCAATAACGTTGAAACGAAGCCCGGTACGGGGTTCCCGACTGACTGGGAAAACCAGGAAAAATGGAAGGGCGGTTGGATCCGTAAAATCAACGGCAAGCTGGTGCCGCGCATGGGTAACAAAGCGCTGCTGCTGGGTAAAATCTTTGCTAACCCGCATCTGCCGGGCATTGATGATTACTACGAGCCGTTTGATTTCGACTACCAGACGCTGCACAACGCACCTGCTGATAGCAAGGCGCAGCCGATCGCCCGTCCGCGCTCGCTGATTACCGGTCAGCGTATGGACAAAATCACCAAAGGTCTGAACTGGGAAGATGACCTGGGCGGCGAGTTCGAGAAACTGGCGAAAGACCAGAACTTCGAAAATATACAGAAGGCGATGTACGGCCAGTTCGAAAACACCTTCATGATGTATCTGCCCCGTCTGTGCGAGCACTGCCTGAACCCGGCGTGCGTGGCGACCTGCCCAAGTGGCGCCATCTACAAACGTGAAGAAGATGGCATCGTGCTGATTGACCAGGACAAGTGCCGTGGCTGGCGTATGTGCATCACCGGTTGCCCGTATAAGAAGATCTACTTCAACTGGAAGAGCGGGAAATCTGAGAAGTGCATTTTCTGCTACCCGCGTATCGAAGCCGGTCAGCCGACCGT
The DNA here is from genome assembly GCF_030332245.1 of Citrobacter sp. Cy070. Taxonomy (NCBI): domain Bacteria; kingdom Pseudomonadati; phylum Pseudomonadota; class Gammaproteobacteria; order Enterobacterales; family Enterobacteriaceae; genus Citrobacter; species Citrobacter sp. Cy070. The sequence goes on along the minus strand of NZ_JAOWIG010000010.1, from coordinate 84,862 downwards.
TTGCTCTGAAACCTGCGTAGGTCGTATTCGTTATCTCGGCGTGCTGCTGTATGACGCAGATGCGATTGAAAGCGCGGCAAGCACCGAGAACGAGAAAGATCTGTATCAGAGTCAGTTGGACGTATTCCTCGATCCAAACGATCCAGCGGTGATTGAACAGGCACTGAAAGATGGCATTCCGCTGAGTGTAATCGACGCGGCCCAGCAGTCTCCGGTATACAAAATGGCGATGGACTGGAAGCTGGCGCTGCCGCTGCATCCCGAATACCGCACGTTGCCGATGGTCTGGTATGTGCCACCTTTATCTCCGATTCAGTCCGCTGCTGACGCGGGTGAACTGGGTAGCAACGGTATTCTGCCAGACGTGGACAGCCTGCGTATCCCGGTTCAGTACCTGGCGAACCTGCTGACTGCGGGTGATACCCAGCCGGTACTGCGGGCATTGAAACGTATGCTGGCGATGCGTCACTACAAACGCGCAGAAACCGTAGACGGTAAAGTTGATACCCGCGCGCTGGAAGAAGTCGGGTTGACCGAAGCTCAGGCACAAGAGATGTATCGTTACCTGGCGATTGCTAACTATGAAGATCGTTTTGTGATCCCGAGCAGCCATCGCGAACTGGCGCGTGAAGCATTCCCGGAGAAGAGCGGTTGTGGTTTCACCTTTGGTGATGGTTGCCACGGTTCTGATACTAAATTCAATCTGTTCAACAGTCGCCGCATCGATGCTGTCGATGTGACCAGCAAAACGGAGCCGCACCAATGATTGAACTCGTCATTGTTTCGCGTCTGCTCGAGTACCCGGATGCTGCCTTGTGGCAGCATCAGCAGGAACTTTTCGATGCACTCGCGTCATCTGAAAACCTGGACAAAGAGGATGCCCAGACTCTGGGCGTTTTCCTACGCGATTTAACTGCGCAGGACATGCTGGATGCACAGGCAAGCTATAGCGAACTGTTCGACCGTGGTCGTGCGACTTCGCTACTGCTGTTTGAACATGTTCACGGTGAATCCCGCGATCGTGGACAGGCGATGGTTGACCTGATGGCGCAGTATGAGCAGCACGGGCTACAACTCGATAGCCGCGAATTGCCCGATCACTTACCGCTGTATCTGGAGTACCTCGCACAGTTGCCAAAAAGCGAAGCGTTAGGTGGCTTGCAGGATATCGCCCCGATTCTGGCGCTGCTCAGTGCGCGTCTGCAACAGCGCGAAAGCCGTTACGCGGTGCTGTTCGATCTGCTGTTAAAACTGGCGAATACCGCTATCGACGGTGACAAAGTGGCCGAAAAAATTGCGGATGAAGTTCGTGACGACACGCCGCAGGCACTGGATGCTGTTTGGGAAGAAGAGCAGGTGAAATTCTTTGCCGACCAGGGATGTGGTGAGTCTGAAATTTCTGCTCACCAGCGTCGTTTTGCAGGGGCCGTTGCGCCGCAGTACCTGAACATCACCACCGGAGGACAGAACTAATGCACTTCCTGAATACGTTCTTCTTTGACATCTATCCGTATATTGCGGGTTCTGTCTTTCTGATTGGCAGCTGGTTACGTTACGACTACGGTCAGTATACCTGGCGTGCGGCTTCCAGCCAGATGCTGGATCGCAAAGGGATGAACCTTGCGTCAAACCTGTTTCACATTGGGATCCTTGGCATCTTCGCGGGTCATTTCCTGGGGATGCTGACGCCACACTGGATGTACGAAGCGTGGTTACCGCTTGAAGTGAAGCAAAAGATGGCGATGTTTGCCGGTGGTGCCAGTGGTGTGATGTGCCTGGTGGGGGGCGTACTGCTGCTGAAACGTCGTCTGTTTAGTCCACGCGTGCGTGCAACGACCACGGGAGCCGACATTCTGGTGTTGTCTGTTCTGGTTATCCAGTGTGCACTGGGCCTGCTGACCATTCCGTTCTCGGCTCAGCATATGGACGGTAGCGAAATGATGAAGCTGGTGAACTGGGCACAATCAGTGGTGACTTTCCACGGCGGGGCGTCTCAGTATCTGGATGGCGTGGCATTTATTTTCCGTGTGCACCTGGTATTAGGTATGACGCTGTTCCTGTTGTTCCCGTTCTCGCGTCTGGTACATATCTGGAGCGTGCCAGTCGAGTATCTGACACGTAAATATCAGATTGTGCGCGCCCGTCATTAATTTCGCGTTGTAACGCACCAAACCCCGCTACGGCGGGGTTTTTTGTATTCTGCACGCCTGATAAGCGTAGCGCATCAGGCAAATTGCTGGCACGTATTGAGGGCAGAATATGGGGGATTGCAGATGGACTTGGTGTTGGTGCTATATGAAGTGATGGTGGTGGGGGAAGGATGACTCAGCGCTGCGCGCTTCGCCCTTCGGGTCGTTGCCTGCGGCAACGCTTTCTCGCTACGCTCGAATCGAACCTTAGTCGAAGCTTCTCATCCTTCCCGGCTGGGTAGAATATAAGGCATTGAGATATGATTTAGTAAAGTCTTACAAGAGAAGATGGTGGTGGGGGAAGGATTCGAACCTTCGAAGTCGATGACGGCAGATTTACAGTCTGCTCCCTTTGGCCGCTCGGGAACCCCACCACGGGGTAATGCTATGTTACTGGCCTGCTTCCTTTGGAAGCGGGGCGCATCATATCAAATGATGCGCCCCTGTAAAGCATTCCGTTGATAAAAAAGAACTGGTTGCCTGATTTTTACGCGTAAAGATGTAAAGGTAACCAATAAAATTATCAATCGATTACAGAATAATCGTTCGGTTACCGTAAACAAAGACACGCTGCGCGAGAACCTGATACAGCGCGCGGCTTAATACGTTTTTTTCAACGTCACGACCGGCACGCATCATATCCTCTGCGGTATAGGTATGATCCACATGAATCACGTCCTGCATGATGATCGGACCTTCATCGAGGTTATCATTCACATAATGCGCCGTCGCACCGATGATCTTCACACCGCGGTCATAGGCCTGATGGTACGGGCGAGCACCAATAAACGCTGGCAGGAATGAGTGGTGGATATTGATAATTTTATTTGGGAAGCGAGAAACAAATGTCGGCGTCAGGACACGCATATATTTTGCCAGCACGACATAGTCTGGCTGATGTGCGTCGATAGCATCGGCCATTTTCTGGTCATGTTCGTCACGCGTTAATCCTTCGTGGCTGACCAGCTCAAAAGGAATATCAAAACGCTCAACCAGGGAACGCAGCGTGTCGTGGTTGCCGATAACCGCGGCAATTTCAACATCCAGTCCGCCGTAATTGGCCTTCATTAACAGATCGCCCAAACAGTGGGCTTCTTTGGTGACTAAAATAACGATGCGGCGCCGTCCCGCAGGCGTAAGCTCGCGAATGGAACCTTCTGGTAGCGCGCTGTCCAGATCGGTCAGCAGTGTGACATCGTTAAAAATGCCTTCCAGCTCGGTGCGCATGAAAAAACGCCCGGTACGGTGGTCCACGAACTCATTATTCTGCACGATGTTCAGTTCGTGCTTGTAACAGATGTTAGTAATGCGCGCGATCAGACCTTTTTGGTCCGGGCAAATTGTACGCAGCACTTTTCGTTGTAATGAATGCATTTGCAGCGGAGATCCTGTTGAGAATGTTTGCATAATTGATACTGTCGGGCGTTGATTAGCCGCAGCACTTTTTAAATTTTTTACCGGAGCCACAAGGGCAGGTATCGTTTCGTCCAATTTGCGGGCGTGTACCATCGATATAGTACCACTGACCGTTTTCTTTTAAAAAACGAGAGCGTTCGATAATTGCGCCTGTTTTTCCCTGTTCAGAAAACCGTGCGACAAAACTGACATAGCCGATATTGTCGGTTTCTGCCGTCTGCTGTTCAAAAACGGTCAGTCCCAGCCATTCGGTATGGGTAAATCCTGCAATAATGTCATCCCGGAAATCGGCGGCATGACAATCTGGATGCCAGGTTTTGATGAGGTAATCTGCGTCTTTCATCACAAAAGCACAGTAACGAGAACGCATGAGATGTGACGGCGTAGGTGCTACTTGTGCACCGGACACATAACGGTAGCAACATAGGCTATACTCGACAGCGCTACCACAGGGACAAAGCTGAGACACAAAGTACTCCCTGGAATAAAAAAACGGCGTAAAAACGCCAGGGTGGCACTATGTTAACTGAGCCGTGGCGATGTTGCTACGTCTGCAAGCCAGGGGACGTCTGTAGGTATAATGAGAAAAATAAAAATTGGGCTGGCGCTAGGTTCCGGCGCAGCACGCGGCTGGTCGCATATTGGTGTGATCAAAGCCCTGAAACACATGGGCATTGATATTGATATTGTGGCAGGGTGTTCCATTGGCTCACTGGTCGGAGCCGCCTACGCATGTAACAAACTCCCCGCGCTTGAACAGTGGGTTTGCTCCTTCAGTTACTGGGATGTTTTACGCCTCATGGATCTCTCGTGGCGCAGGGGCGGATTATTGCGCGGCGAACGGGTATTCAATCAGTATCGGAATGTCATGCCGGTAGAATCTATCGAACAATGCTCACGTCGTTTTGCTACTGTCGCAACCAATCTAAGTACGGGCCGTGAACTCTGGTTTACCGAAGGTGATTTGCATCTTGCCGTCCGTGCCTCCTGCAGTATTCCTGGCCTGATGTCACCTGTGGCGCATAATGGTTATTGGCTGGTTGATGGCGCGGTGGTGAACCCTGTACCTGTCTCCCTGACGCGTGCGTTGGGGGCCGATATCGTTATTGCAGTCGACCTGCAACATGATGCGCACCTGATGCAACAGGATCTGCTCTCCTTCAACGTCAATAGTGAAACCGAATCGAACGATGATGATGAGCTGTCATGGCATGCCCGCCTGAAAGAACGTTTGAGCAACATTACGGCCCGGCGTGCAGTCACGGCACCTACGGCGATGGAGATCATGACGACCTCGATTCAGGTTCTGGAAAACCGTCTCAAGCGCAACCGTATGGCTGGAGATCCACCTGATATTCTGATTCAGCCGTTTTGTCCGCAAATATCTACGCTGGATTTCCATCGCGCCAGTGCTGCAATTGCTGCCGGGCAGTTAGCGGTCGAGAAGAAAATGGATGAGCTTCTGCCCCTGGTAAAAACCAACGTTTAACGCATTTTTCATCAACACTTAAGCAAATTCTGACAGGCGTGAGTTGCAATAGCATGCCACTATTTACTAAAGCCAGTCAGGGGGGAGAATATGACGCAGCCATTGGTCGGAAAACAGATTCTTATCGTTGAAGATGAGCCGGTATTTCGCTCGCTTCTGGATTCATGGTTTTCCTCTTTGGGAGCGACAACAGCAGTAGCGGGAGACGGGCTTGATGCGCTGGAGTTACTGGGGCGCTTCACCCCCGACCTGATGATTTGCGATCTCGCTATGCCGAGAATGAACGGCCTTAAACTGGTTGAGTATCTGCGTAATCGTGGCGATCAGACGCCTATTCTGGTGATCTCCGCAACGGAAAATATGGCCGATATTGCCAAAGCATTACGACTCGGTGTGGATGATGTTCTTTTAAAGCCCGTGAAGGACCTTAACCGCCTGCGAGAAACCGTTTTTGCGTGTCTTTATCCCAATATGTTTAATTCTCGTGTGGAAGAGGAAGAGCGGCTGTTTCGCGACTGGGATGCGATGGTGGGCGATCCTGCAGCTGCTGCAAAACTGTTACAAGAATTGCAGCCCCCAGTGTCGCAGGTCATCTCGCATTGTCGGGTTAACTACCGCCAGTTGGTCGCCGCCGATCAGCCAGGGCTGGTTCTGGATATTGCGCCGCTCTCAGACCATGATCTCGCGTTTTATTGTCTGGATGTGACAAGGGCCGGTGATAATGGCGTCCTGGCGGCATTACTACTGCGTGCGCTATTTAACGGTTTGCTACAGGAACAGTTGGCACATCAAAATCAACGATTGCCGGAGCTGGGTGCGTTATTGAAGCAGGTGAATCATTTACTGCGTCAGGCTAATTTACCAGGACAGTTTCCTTTGCTGGTGGGCTATTATCACAGCGGATTAAAAAACCTGATTTTGGTATCAGCAGGGCTGAATGCGACATTAAATACAGGTTCACATAATGTACAAATCAGTAATGGTGTTCCGCTGGGTACCTTAGGTAATGCGTATCTTAATCAACTGAGCCAGCGTAGTGAGTCCTGGCAATGCCAAATCTGGGGGGCAGGCGGTCGTTTGCGCCTGATGTTGTCTGCGGAATGAACAATTGACAGGTAGGGGAATCAAATTGGCTCACCTCCCTCACGCGGCGAGTGCTACTATCAGCGCCAGATTTATACGTATTTATCTTAATTATACCGACGCGCGTCCTTTTCAGACCTGAAGCTTACTGCGGTACTGATATACTCGGATGCGAAACAGATTGATGAACATGTTCAATACATGAACAGTCCAGGAGAGTTTTAAATGGCTGCCCTTAATTCAAAAGTCAAAAAGGCCGTTATCCCGGTTGCGGGATTAGGAACCAGGATGTTACCGGCTACGAAGGCAATCCCGAAAGAGATGCTACCGTTGGTTGATAAGCCATTAATTCAGTACGTCGTGAACGAATGTATTGCTGCGGGCATCACTGAAATTGTACTCGTGACTCACTCGTCTAAAAATTCAATTGAAAACCACTTTGATACCAGCTTTGAACTTGAAGCGATGCTTGAAAAGCGCGTAAAACGTCAGCTTCTGGAAGAAGTGCAATCTATTTGCCCTCCGCATGTCACTATTATGCAGGTGCGTCAGGGGCTGGCAAAAGGTCTGGGGCACGCGGTATTGTGTGCCCATCCGGTTGTTGGCGATGAACCCGTTGCGGTCATCCTGCCGGACGTTATTCTTGACGAATACGAATCTGATTTATCCCGTGACAACCTTGCTGAAATGATCCACCGTTTTGATGAAACAGGCAGCAGCCAGATTATGGTGGAGCCTGTAGCAGACGTAACGGCTTATGGCGTTGTTGATTGCAAGGGCGTTGAATTAACGCCTGGTGAAAGCGTACCGATGGTTGGCGTGGTAGAAAAACCGAAAGCAGACGTTGCGCCATCTAATCTGGCCGTTGTGGGGCGTTATGTTCTCAGTGCGGATATCTGGCCTCTGCTGGCAAAAACACCTCCGGGAGCAGGTGATGAAATTCAGCTGACCGATGCTATCGATATGCTGATCGAAAAAGAAACGGTAGAAGCCTATCACATGAAGGGTAAAAGCCATGACTGTGGTAATAAGCTGGGCTATATGCAGGCGTTTGTTGAATATGGTATTCGCCATAATACGCTTGGCGCTGAATTTAAAGCGTGGCTTGAAGATGAGATGGGTATTAAGAAGTAACCTCGCGGTATTATAAGGACAGAACGGCGCTGCTAATCCAGCGCCGTTTTTTTATACCTAATTTGGGTAGGGCGATGTGCGAAGTACGGGTAAAAAAAATCCCGCCAGTGGCGGGATTTTAAGCAAACTATTTCTGAATTATTCCTTGATCAGGAAATCGTCCAGTTGTTTACCTTGTTCTTCCATCGCTTTTTTGATCACAGCCGGTGTACGACCCTGGCCAGTCCAGGTTTTAGTTTCACCGTTTTCGTCAACGTAGCTATATTTAGCCGGACGCGCTGCGCGTTTAGCTTTGGTACCGGACTTAACCGCTGCCATGCTATTCAGCAGTTCGTTCGGATCAATACCATCAGCAATCAGCATTTCACGATATTGTTGCAGTTTACGAGTACGCTCTTCAACTTCAGCAGCCGCAGCGCTTTCTTCTTCGCGACGCTCGCTAACTACAACTTCTAATTTTTCCAGCATTTCTTCAAGCGTTTCCAGAGTACATTCTCTCGCCTGCGCACGAAGAGTACGGATGTTGTTCAGAATTTTAAGTGCTTCGCTCATTGTAGTAATCTCAAACTTATATTGGGGGTGGTTTGTTGAGCTAATAATAGAGCGATAAATTCAGTTGTGCAATAGCCAGGAATGTAAGGAATTCAAAATTGCTCTTTATTTAGTGTCTGTATTAATTGTTCTGTCTTAATTTTACGACGATGTCGGGCATAAAAAAGGCTTATTGGTATGCGGGCTTCATGGCTGCAGCGAGTAAAAATTCAAGATTCAGGTCACATTTCATGGTGTACAAATAGTATCTCTTTGCAGTGATTTCAACCTTTTGTATTAGTTTTGCTTACGGGAATCCCCTATTACAAGGTGGCTATCGTTAGATGCAATAACAATAAGGGCAGGGTTTCTTTATTGCGCTGTGATGATAAGTGACGTTGATGAATTTCAGGAGCACTATTTGTGAAAGAGTGTGTATATACTCATCATACTTCAGGTTGTTTGTGCTTTGGCAGCGGACTTTCACTCTATCGTACACTTGAGAAAGTACTCAAGGACACTTCCGCGCAGCGGGGTATTTAGACGAAACAGGGCGATGTTCGCACGTTCTTTTATACATCCCGGATGTCACGCTGCACCGACATGTTTGTGAAATATGATACAATCCTGCCCATATTTATTTTCCCCGGTGAGGGCCGATACACAATGGCACAGCTTTATTTTTACTATTCTGCAATGAATGCAGGCAAGTCGACGGCATTGCTGCAATCTTCATACAATTATCAGGAACGTGGGATGCGTGCCGTTGTATATACAGCGGAAATTGATGACCGTTTTGGCGCGGGAAAAGTAAGTTCACGTATAGGCCTGTCGTCACCTGCAAAATTGTTTAACCAAAATTCATCATTGTTCGAGGAGATTCGTGCGGAGAATGCGCAGCAACGAATTCACTGCGTGCTGGTTGATGAGTCTCAGTTTCTGACGCGACAGCAGGTTTATGAATTATCAGAGGTTGTTGATCAACTGGATATTCCCGTGTTGTGTTATGGCTTACGCACTGATTTTCGTGGTGAACTCTTCGGTGGTAGCGAATACCTGCTTGCATGGTCAGATAAGCTGGTTGAATTAAAAACTATTTGTTTCTGTGGCCGTAAGGCCAGCATGGTATTACGCCTTGATCAGGCCGGAAGGCCTTATAACGAAGGAGAGCAGGTCGTTATAGGCGGAAATGAACGCTATGTATCGGTGTGCCGCAAGCATTATAAGGAAGCACAGTCTGAAGGCTCTCTGACGGCCATTCAGGAACGTCACAGCCACGATTAACCCTCCTCTGTTCTCCTGCTGAGTTAAAATCGCAGGGTAGGCCTCTGTTTTAGCCAGAAGCGATACCCTGCGTATTGCCTTCTGGTGCCACTTTCACACCTATTTCCCTTACGCCTTTTCACCTCGGTGGCTGGCGTCTGCATAGTCTGATTTTCGCTGAGTATGGCAAAAAAAAACGGCCCCAAAGGGCCGTTTATGAAGATACTAAAACTTATGTGAGTGCATTAAGCGGATTTTTTCGCTTTTTTCTCAGCTTTAGGCGCTGCTGCTGGCTCAGTTTTAGCAGCAGTTTCACCTTCACTATACTCACGACCGTAGTACGTATCCAGCAGGATCTGTTTGAGTTCAGAAATCAGCGGGTAACGCGGGTTAGCACCGGTGCACTGGTCGTCAAACGCATCCTCAGACAGTTTGTCGACGTGTGCCAGGAAGTCAGCTTCCTGAACGCCAGCTTCACGGATAGATTTAGGAATACCCAGTTCAGCTTTGATTTCTTCCAGCCATGCCAGCAGTTTCTGGATTTTAGCCGCAGTACGGTCGCCCGGTGCGCTTAAACCCAGATGGTCTGCGATTTCGGCGTAGCGACGACGAGCTTGCGGACGATCATACTGGCTGAAAGCAGTCTGTTTAGTCGGGTTGTCGTTCGCGTTATAACGAATGACGTTGCTGATCAGCAGGGCGTTCGCCAGACCGTGAGGAATGTGGAACTGAGAACCCAGCTTGTGCGCCATTGAGTGACATACACCCAGGAAGGCGTTAGCAAACGCAATACCGGCGATGGTTGCGGCACTGTGAACACGCTCACGCGCTACCGGGTTCTTAGAACCTTCATGGTAGGACGCAGGCAGGTTTTCTTTCAGCAGTTTCAGCGCTTGCAGAGCCTGACCGTCAGAGAATTCAGATGCCAGTACGGAAACGTAAGCTTCCAGAGCGTGAGTCACCGCATCCAGACCACCGAATGCACACAGTGATTTCGGCATATCCATAACCAGGTTGGCATCGACAATTGCCATGTCTGGGGTCAATGCGTAGTCAGCCAGCGGGTATTTCTGACCCGTTGCATCGTCGGTAACAACCGCAAACGGAGTCACTTCAGAACCAGTACCGGAAGTGGTGGTGACGGCGATCATTTTCGCTTTCACGCCCATTTTCGGGAACTTATAGATACGTTTACGGATGTCCATAAAGCGCAGCGCCAGCTCTTCGAAATGGGTTTCCGGATGTTCGTACATCACCCACATGATTTTCGCGGCGTCCATCGGGGAACCACCGCCCAGTGCGATGATAACGTCAGGCTTGAAGGAGTTAGCCAGCTCAGCACCTTTACGAACAACGGTCAGAGTCGGGTCAGCTTCAACTTCAAAGAACACTTCGGTTTCAACGCCGGCTGCTTTCAGAACGGAGGTGATCTGGTCTGCATAACCGTTGTTAAACAGGAAGCGGTCGGTCACGATCAGAGCACGTTTGTGACCATCGGTAATCACTTCATCCAGCGCGATTGGCAGTGAGCCACGACGGAAGTAGATAGATTTCGGAAGTTTGTGCCACAACATGTTTTCAGCTCGCTTAGCAACGGTTTTCTTGTTGATCAGGTGCTTAGGACCAACGTTTTCAGAGATGGAGTTACCACCCCAGGAACCACAACCCAGAGTCAGGGAAGGTGCGAGCTTAAAGTTGTACAGGTCGCCGATACCACCCTGTGAAGCCGGGGTGTTAATCAGGATACGCGCAGTTTTCATCATCTGACCGAAGTAAGCAACGCGTTCTGGTTGGTTGTCCTGGTCAGTGTACAGGCAAGAAGTGTGGCCGATACCACCCATCGCAACCAGTTTCTCTGCTTTGTCTACCGCATCTTCGAAATCTTTCGCACGGTACATCGCCAGCGTCGGGGACAGTTTTTCGTGAGCAAACGGCTCGCTTTCATCAACAACTTTCACTTCACCGATCAGGATCTTAGTTGTTTCCGGAACCGAGAAGCCTGCCAGTTCAGCAATTTTATATGCCGGCTGACCAACGATAGCGGCGTTCAGTGCGCCATTTTTCAGGATAACGTCCTGAACAGCTTTCAGCTCTTTACCCTGCAGCATGTAGCCGCCGTGGCTAGCGAAACGTTCACGAACTGCATCGTATACAGAGTCAACAACAACAACGGACTGTTCAGAAGCACAGATTACGCCGTTATCGAAGGTTTTAGACATCAGAACAGAAGCAACTGCGCGCTTAATATCCGCAGTTTCGTCAATAACAACCGGGGTGTTACCTGCACCTACACCGATTGCTGGTTTACCGGAGCTGTATGCTGCTTTAACCATGCCTGGACCGCCGGTCGCAAGGATTAGGTTGATGTCCGGGTGATGCATCAGAGCATTAGACAGTTCAACGGAAGGTTGATCGATCCAGCCGATCAGATCTTTCGGTGCGCCAGCAGCGATAGCAGCCTGCAGAACGATGTCAGCCGCTTTGTTAGTGGCATCTTTAGCACGCGGATGTGGAGAGAAGATGATGGCGTTACGCGTCTTCAGGCTGATCAGCGATTTGAAGATAGCAGTAGATGTCGGGTTAGTGGTCGGAACGATACCGCAGATGATACCAATCGGTTCAGCGATGGTGATAGTACCGAAAGTGTCGTCTTCAGACAGAACACCACAGGTCTTTTCATCTTTATAAGCGTTGTAAATGTATTCGGAAGCAAAGTGGTTTTTGATCACTTTGTCTTCGACGATGCCCATGCCGGATTCGGCAACGGCCATTTTCGCGAGAGGGATTCGAGCGTCTGCGGCTGCCAGAGCGGCGGCGCGGAAGATTTTGTCAACCTGTTCTTGAGTGAAACTGGCATATTCACGCTGGGCTTTTTTTACGCGCTCTACAAGTGCGTTAAGTTCAGCGACATTAGTAACAGCCATAATGCTCTCCTGATAATGTTAAACTTTTTTAGTAAATCATCTGCTCGATACGAGAGTATAGACAGACCGACGAAAAATTGTATAACGGTTTGAAAATCAAACGGTTAATTAACGTCCACTTTACTTTGATTTACTAAAAGAGCTTATGCGTTAGCGTCATTTAACTCTAACGCGTTACCTCCAGGTGGCGTAAGCAAGATTACTCACTTCTGAGTAGTAATTGCGTGATCTGGATCAAGTTTCCGCAAAGCTGACACCTTTCAGCAGGCCCTTTTAGCGTTTCTTGGTAAGTGTTAAAAAATTGATGTAATGAATGAGGTTAACATTAGCATATTTAATACATATTAATAACACTGAGTAATGGTAGCGTATTTACGTAGATATACGCAGATAGCAGGTGAAGTATGCTGACAAAAGGCGTATCTTCAGCGCGGATTTCATCAATTTTATGACTCATTTTATCCGGCTAACGCTTCGGAGCTAACCGTGATCCATACGCTATTCGATTTTCCTGTTTATTTTAAATTTTTCATTGGGTTATTTGCATTGGTCAACCCGGTAGGGATCATCCCTGTCTTTATCAGCATGACCAGCTACCAGACCGCTGCCGCACGAAATAAAACCAACCTTACGGCAAACCTGTCGGTTGCTATCATTCTGTGGATCTCTCTGTTTCTGGGGGATGGAATTCTGCAATTGTTTGGTATCTCAATTGATTCGTTCAGGATTGCCGGTGGTATCCTGGTCGTGACTATCGCGATGTCGATGATCAGCGGAAAACTTGGGGAAGATAAGCAAAACAAGCAGGAAAAGTCGGAGACGGCGATACGCGAGAGCATTGGCGTAGTCCCGTTAGCGCTGCCGTTAATGGCGGGGCCGGGGGCAATAAGCTCAACGATCGTCTGGGGCACGCGTTACCATAGTGCTATTAATCTGTTCGGCTTTTTCGTGGCGATTGCGCTGTTTGCGCTGTGCTGTTGGGGATTGTTTCGTATGGCGCCGTGGTTAGTTCGCCTGCTGGGCCAAACGGGCATCAACGTCATTACGCGTATTATGGGGTTGTTACTCATGGCGTTGGGCATTGAGTTCATTGTGACCGGGATCAAATCCATTTTCCCGGGTTTACTTGCCTGAATCCACCGAATCAATATAAACGGAGCTGCTCCCGGGCTCCGTTTCCCACCATTATCAGTAAAACTTCTCACTAAAGTTGAAACGCGCCATAGCAGTAATAAAAGATGCTGATAACCACTGCATTTTTATGTATTGATTTTCAACACAATTATCTTTTCAGCAGAACAGATGAACCAGGGCAGCATTGTTATTTTATTAACATCATACTCTTGGGCTTGCTGAAGGATTATCGAAATGTTATTAGTTATTTCAGCACCTAATTTAGATGAATGTGCTAATTAATAACCAATTGTTAAATTTATGTGCATTTTGACGTCTCTTCGATGCCGGACAGGGCGATGAGTCGAGTGTCTCACGTAACGCATTGAATTAATTGATTTTATCGTTAAAAAATTGCCGTATCAATGCTTTTGTTGTGCGTTTTTTTTTCGATAAAAGAGAATTGGTTAACAAATCTGTAAAATGTATTGGCGGTGAAGAAACGCATTTGATACTTTCCGGCCAGGTATTTAGCAGAAGATTTCACGTTGATGAGAATAATTTTCATTTGATCTCTCTCAACAGGGTAATAGCGTGCTTCCGGCAGGGGAGGCACGTAGATAATCGACGCAAGGCGATCAAACGAATCGCCAGAATAAATAAAGTCGGTGATAGCGAGCAGTAAACAAAAAAACACCTGACGGCAGAAAATCTCCGGTGTCGTACAGGGATCCTGACAGGATTAACAGTCTGGTTATAAAACCAGCCATAATAATGAGGGAGTACAAACACAATGACTAACATCACTAAAAAAAGTTTAGTAGCTGCGGGGATCCTAACTGCGCTAATCGCTGGAAATGTTGCTACAGCAGCAGTGGTACCAGCAGGCGTTCAGTTGGCTGAGAAGCAGACTCTGGTGCGTAATAATGGTTCGGAAGTTCAGTCACTCGATCCGCATAAAATCGAAGGTGTGCCGGAATCCAACATTAGCCGTGATTTATTTGAAGGTTTATTAATCAGTGACGTTGATGGCAAACCATCGCCGGGTGTGGCTGATAAATGGGAAAATAAAGATTTTAAAGTCTGGACATTCCATCTGCGTAAAGACGCTAAATGGTCTGATGGAACGCCTGTTACCGCACAAGATTTCGTCTATAGCTGGCAACGTCTGGCGAACCCCAATACTGCTTCACCGTACGCCAGCTATTTACAGTACGGACATATTGTCAATATTGATGACATCATCGCTGGTAAGAAGCCAGTTACCGATCTCGGTGTAAAAGCGATTGATGACCATACCTTTGAAGTGACTCTGAGTGAACCTGTTCCTTATTTCTACAAACTCCTTGTGCACTCTTCTCTTTCCCCTGTGCCTAAAGCCGTGGTGGAAAAATTCGGTGAAAAATGGACCCAGCCCGCTAACATCGTTTCTAACGGCTCTTATAAACTGAAAGACTGGGTTGTCAACGAGCGTATTGTACTTGAGCGTAATACTCACTACTGGGACAACGCGAAAACCATTATTAACCAGGTCACATACCTGCCAATTTCTTCTGAAGTGACTGACGTGAACCGCTATCGCAGCGGTGAAATCGACATGACCTATAACAACATGCCGATTGAGTTATTCCAGAAACTGAAAAAAGAGATCCCGAACGAAGTTCACGTTGATCCTTATCTGTGCACCTACTATTACGAAATTAACAACCAAAAAGCACCGTTCAACGATGTTCGTGTACGTACCGCCCTGAAGCTGGCGCTGGATCGTGACATCATCGTCAACAAAGTGAAAAACCAGGGCGATCTGCCCGCCTATAGCTTTACCCCGCCGTATACTGATGGCGCTAAACTGGTTGAGCCAGAGTGGTTCAAGTGGTCACAGGAAAAACGTAACGAAGAGGCGAAAAAACTGCTGGCCGAAGCTGGCTTCACCGCTGAAAAACCGTTGACCTTTGATCTGCTGTATAACACCTCCGATCTGCACAAGAAGCTGGCTATCGCTGCGGCATCCATCTGGAAGAAAAATCTGGGTGCGAATGTGAAGCTGGAAAATCAGGAGTGGAAGACGTTCCTCGATACGCGTCATCAGGGCAACTATGATGTTTCACGCGCAGGCTGGTGTGCGGATTATAACGAACCGACGTCTTTCCTGAATATGGTACTGTCCGATAGCTCCAACAACACCGTCCACTATAAGAGCCCTGCATTTGACAAGTTGATTGCTGATACCCTGAAAGCGACTGATGATGCTCAGCGCAGTGAACTGTATTCGCAAGCAGAACAGCTGCTGGATAAAGACTCTGCAATTGTACCGGTGTTCTACTACGTCAACGCCCGTCTGGTGAAACCTTGGGTAGGCGGATACTCCGGTAAAGACCCGATGGATAATATCCACGTTAAAGACTTGTATATTATCAAGCATTAATGGCAAGACGTGGGGCGATTAAGGTTGCCCTACAGTGTCTTTTTCTTCGAACTATAAATACCTCTTTAGACAAAGAGAGGTATACCCTAAATAATTCACGTTGCAGGAAGGCGGCAACGCAGCGAATCGCCAGGAGCTTACTTAAGTAAGTGACTGGCGTGAGCGAGCAAAGCCAAGGCACCTGCAGCTTGAAGTATGACGGGTATAAAGGCACACGCCAGAAGGTACGGGCAATGTTGAAATTTATATTACGCCGCTGTCTGGAAGCGATTCCGACACTATTTATTCTTATTACGATTTCATTCTTTATGATGCGTCTTGCGCCGGGAAGTCCTTTCACCGGAGAGCGCGCCTTACCGCCAGAAGTTCTGGCGAATATTGAAGCGAAATACCATCTTAATGATCCGATCTCAACGCAGTACTTTAGCTATCTGAAACAGCTGGCGCACGGTGATTTTGGACCATCCTTTAAATATAAAGACTACACCGTTAATGACCTGGTCGCGTCAAGCTTTCCGGTTTCCGCGAAGCTGGGGGCTGCGGCCTTTATTCTGGCGGTGGTGATCGGTGTTAGTGCGGGCGTAATCGCCGCGTTGAAGCAAAACACGCGTTGGGATTATACGGTTATGGGGGTGGCGATGACCGGGGTGGTGATCCCCAGTTTTGTCGTTGCCCCCTTATTAGTCATGATATTTGCGATCACACTGAAATGGCTACCCGGTGGCGGTTGGAACGGTGGGGCGCTGAAATTTATGATCCTGCCCATGGTGGCGCTATCCCTGGCCTATATTGCCAGTATTGCGCGTATTACCCGCGGCTCGATGATTGAAGTGCTGCACTCTAACTTTATTCGGACCGCGCGTGCTAAAGGGTTGCCGATGCGACGGATTATTTTCCGCCATGCGTTAAAACCTGCGCTGTTGCCGGTGTTGTCCTATATGGGGCCCGCGTTTGTCGGCATCATTACCGGTTCGATGGTTATTGAAACTATCTATGGTTTACCGGGGATTGGGCAGTTGTTCGTGAATGGCGCATTAAACCGCGATTACTCGCTGGTACTGAGCCTGACCATTCTGGTTGGCGCGCTGACCATCGTGTTTAACGCGATTGTCGATGTGCTGTATGCCGTAATCGACCCGAAAATCCGTTACTGATACTGGAGCTCGCTATGATGTTAAGTAAGAAAAACAGCGAAGCGCTGGAGAATTTCAGTGAGAAGCTGGAGGTCGAAGGCCGCAGCCTGTGGCAGGACGCTCGTCGACGCTTTATGCATAACCGAGCGGCAGTAGCCAGCCTCGTGGTACTGGTTATTATTGCGCTGTTTGTGACGTTGGCACCCATGTTATCGCAGTTTACCTACTTCGATACTGACTGGGGCATGATGTCCAGCGCGCCTGATACGGAGTCTGGGCACTATTTTGGCACTGACTCATCTGGCCGTGATCTGCTGGTGAGGGTGGCTATTGGTGGACGGATCTCGTTGATGGTGGGGATTGCTGCGGCGCTGGTGGCGGTGATTGTGGGCACGCTGTACGGTTCACTGTCGGGTTACCTGGGCGGCAAAATCGACTCTGTGATGATGCGTCTGCTGGAAATCCTTAACTCCTTCCCGTTCATGTTCTTCGTTATTCTGTTGGTTACCTTCTTTGGGCAAAACATCCTGTTAATCTTTGTGGCGATTGGGATGGTCTCCTGGCTGGATATGGCGCGTATCGTTCGTGGCCAGACGCTGAGCCTGAAGCGCAAAGAGTTTATTGAAGCAGCCCAGGTCGGTGGGGTATCTACCGTGCGCATCGTTATCCGCCATATTGTGCCGAACGTACTGGGCGTGGTGGTGGTATACGCTTCATTGCTGGTGCCCAGCATGATCCTGTTTGAATCGTTCCTGAGCTTCCTGGGACTTGGCACACAAGAGCCGCTAAGTAGCTGGGGCGCACTGCTCAGCGATGGTGCCAACTCGATGGAAGTATCACCATGGTTACTGCTGTTTCCGGCAGGGTTCCTGGTGGTGACGCTATTTTGTTTTAACTTTATTGGCGATGGCCTGCGTGATGCCCTCGACCCGAAAGACCGTTAAGGAGTGCCGCCATGAGCGTAATTGAGACCTCAACCGCGCCGCTCGCGCAACAACAGGCTAACGCACTGCTAAACGTTACCGATCTGCGTGTGACGTTTGCCACCCCAGATGGTGATGTTACTGCAGTAAACGATTTAAACTTTTCACTACGCGCCGGGGAAACGCTGGGTATTGTTGGTGAGTCTGGTTCAGGTAAGTCGCAGACTGCATTTGCCTTGATGGGCCTGCTGGCCGCAAATGGCCGGATTGGCGGCTCCGCTACATTCAACGGTCGTGAGATCCTGAACTTACCGGAGCGTGAGCTGAACAAGCTACGCGCCGAGCAAATCTCGATGATCTTCCAGGATCCCATGACTTCTCTGAATCCGTATATGCGGGTCGGCGAACAGTTAATGGAAGTTCTGATGCTACACAAAGGCATGAGCAAAGCGGAAGCCTTTGAAGAATCAGTCAGGATGCTGGATGCGGTGAAAATGCCGGAAGCGCGTAAGCGTATGAAAATGTATCCGCATGAATTCTCCGGCGGGATGCGTCAGCGCGTCATGATCGCCATGGCGCTTCTGTGCAGGCCAAAGTTACTGATTGCCGATGAACCCACTACTGCGCTGGATGTCACGGTTCAGGCGCAAATCATGACGCTGCTAAATGAGCTGAAAAGTGAATTCAATACCGCAATTATTATGATTACTCACGACCTCGGTGTTGTTGCTGGTATTTGCGACAAGGTGTTGGTGATGTATGCCGGACGCACGATGGAGTATGGCAGTGCGCGCGATGTCTTTTATAAGCCGGTTCATCCGTATTCGATTGGCCTGCTTAATGCCGTCCCGCGTCTGGATGCCGAAGGGGAAGAAATGCTGACTATCCCGGGTAATCCGCCGAATCTGTTGCGTTTACCGAAAGGCTGCCCGTTCCAGCCCCGTTGCCCGCATGCCATGGAAATCTGTAACAGTGCTCCGCCACTGGAAGAGTTTAGTCCGGGCCGTCTGCGCGCCTGCTTTAAACCAGTGGAGGAACTGGTATGAATGCGGTAACCGAACAACGAAAAGTACTCCTCGAAATTGCCGATCTGAAAGTCCATTTCGACATCAAAGATGGTAAACAGTGGTTCTGGCAACCGTCGAAAACGCTGAAAGCCGTTGATGGCGTGACCCTACGTCTGTATGAGGGAGAAACATTAGGCGTAGTGGGGGAATCGGGTTGCGGGAAATCGACGTTTGCGCGTGCGATTATCGGTCTGGTAAAAGCGACTGATGGTAAAGTCGCCTGGCTCGGCAAAGATTTGCTTGGCATGAAACCCGATGAGTGGCGGGCAGTGCGCAGTGACATCCAGATGATTTTCCAGGATCCGCTGGCATCGTTAAACCCACGTATGACCATCGGTGAAATTATCGCCGAACCGCTGCGGACTTATCACCCGAATCTGCCTGGGCAGGAAGTCCGTGACCGCGTAAAGGCGATGATGATGAAAGTGGGGTTACTGCCTAACCTGATTAACCGCTACCCGCACGAGTTTTCCGGTGGGCAGTGCCAGCGTATTGGTATTGCTCGCGCGTTGATCCTTGAGCCGAAGCTGATAATTTGTGATGAGCCTGTATCCGCGCTGGATGTGTCGATTCAGGCGCAGGTTGTTAACCTGTTGCAGCAATTACAGCGTGAAATGGGCTTATCATTAATCTTCATTGCCCATGACCTGGCAGTGGTTAAGCATATTTCCGATCGTGTGCTGGTGATGTATCTCGGACATGCGGTGGAGTTGGGGACCTATAACGAGGTGTACCATAATCCGCTGCATCCCTATACCAAAGCACTAATGTCAGCGGTGCCAATTCCCGATCCTGATATGGAGAGGAACAAGGTTATCCAACTGCTGGAAGGTGAGTTACCCTCCCCGATTAATCCGCCTTCGGGGTGTGTGTTCCGCACACGTTGTCCGATCGCCGGCCCAGAATGCGCGAAAACGCGTCCTGTACTTGAAGGGAGTTTCCGACACGCGGTTTCCTGCTTAAAAGTAGACCCGCTATAATCGAGAGGGCTGACACACTGTCAGCCCTTCTTTTTGGTGAGGTAAATGTGTCAGGCTTAGTCTCTTCTGTTCGCCGTACTCTCTATCGTACATTATTTGATTTAGACACGCGCTCGGGGCGCCGTTTTGAAGGCATGTGCGCACTGTTCGCATTGCTGAGCGTGATTGTTATCTTCATTGAGTCTGGGGTCGGGACGCAATACCATTTAACCTATGATGAATGGCATATTTTTGTCTGGCTGGAAGTCTTTATTACGCTGGTCTTTACCATCGAATATCTGCTCAGATTGTGCTGCTGGGCCAATCCTGCAAAATATGTGTTTAGCTTCTGGGGAATTATCGATCTCGCGACAATTCTGCCACTGTATGTGATGTGGCTATGGCCGGAAATTAGTCTGAGTTATGTTTTCGCCTGGCGAGCGATGCGCGTGCTGCGTGTACTGCGAATACTCAAACTGCTGCGATTTATGCCGTCGCTGCGTGTGTTCTGGAGCGCAATTAAAAGTGCCCGTCATCAGTTGATGCTGTTTTATTCGTTTATTGCCATTCTGATGATTGTCTTTGGCGCCCTGATGTACCTGATTGAAGGCCCGAAATATGGTTTTACTACGCTGAATGCGTCGGTATATTGGGCAATCGTTACGGTTACAACTGTTGGCTATGGTGATATTACCCCGCATACACCGCTTGGCCGCATGGTTGCGTCAGTGCTGATCCTGATTGGTTATTCGGTTATCGCAATCCCGACAGGATTGATAACAACACATATGAGTAGTGCGTTTCAGCACCGGCAAAATCAGCGCAAATGTCCACAGTGCCAACAAAGCCAGCATGAGCACAGCGCGCAATTTTGTAATCGTTGCGGAAGTAAATTGCCTGACTAGAAATAAAAAAAGCTGCGAGAGCAGCTTTTTGTTTTCATTATTCACGCCAGAGGATGTGGCAGAGTTTGTGATCTTTTTCGCGACATAACAGAACACGCGCAAAAATATCGTTAATCTCGCCGTCTTCTGAGTCTGCCAGACCAATCACCACTTCGGCGAAGAAGTCAGGATTCAGGTCAAAATCAACGTGCTCCTGCCAGTCTTGTGCAGGGTCGAATAACTCTGCACCGCCACGCTCTTCAAACTGCAAATTGAACAGAAGGATGTCGGCCGGATCGAGATTGTCCGCCGCCAGTTCGAGAAAAATGTCATAAGCCTGCTCGAGCGTTTCGTCTTCGGTCAGGCGGTTGTTCAAATCCATATCCATAATGACTACCTGTTTACTGTCTGATGGGCACGTTTTACAGCAACGGGCTAAAGAAGTAAAACAGTCGCTCAGCGATACGCTGCCAGAGTGGTCGTTTTACCCACAAACGTGCATCTAGCAGGCGGGAACGCGAAATATAATCATCCTGTACCGCAGCGAGGTCACCGCCGAATCCGGCATCGTCAATCACTAGTGTTATCTCAAAATTCAGCCACAGGCTGCGCATATCCAGGTTAACAGTACCGACCAGACTCAATTCGCCATCGACCAGCACGCTCTTGGTATGTAACAACCCACCTTCGAACTGGTAGATTTTCACGCCTGCCGCCAGCAACTCGGTGAAAAAAGCCCGGCTTGCCCAGCCAACCAGCATCGAGTCATTCTTGCGTGGAAGAATGATGCTGACATCTACACCACGCTGCGCTGCCGTACAGATGGCGTGCAGCAGATCGTCACTGGGGACGAAGTAGGGGGTGGTCATGATTAAATATTCACGAGCAGAATATGCGGCGGTCAATAAGGCCTGATGGATCAAGTCTTCAGGGAAGCCAGGACCGGAGGCAATAGTGTGAATGGTGTGCCCGCTGGCCTGCTCAAACGGCATGATGTTGACATCGGGAGGCGGCGGTAAAATACGTTTACCGGTTTCAATTTCCCAGTCGCATGAGTAGACGATGCCCATAGCGGTGGCTACCGGGCCTTCCATTCTTGCCATTAAATCAACCCATTGCCCAACGCCTGCATCCTGTTTAAAGAAACGCGGATCGACCATGTTCATGCTGCCGGTATACGCAATGTAGTTGTCGATCATGATCATTTTACGATGCTGACGCAGGTCCATACGGCGTAAAAATACACGCATCAGGTT
This sequence comes from Citrobacter sp. Cy070, assembly GCF_030332245.1. Taxonomy (NCBI): domain Bacteria; kingdom Pseudomonadati; phylum Pseudomonadota; class Gammaproteobacteria; order Enterobacterales; family Enterobacteriaceae; genus Citrobacter; species Citrobacter sp. Cy070. The sequence goes on along the minus strand of NZ_JAOWIG010000010.1, from coordinate 63,073 downwards.
CACCTTCAGCGCTTCTACAACCTCGATACCTGCGTTACGCATCATCGCCGCCCAAGGGCTGCGGAAGAACGCCACGCTGCCGGCGGAGTCCAGCATCAAACGACAGTGAATCCCCCGTCTGGCGGCGGCCATTAATGATTCCGCTACCTGATCGGCCATACCGCCAGGTTGCCAGATGTAGAACACCATTTCGATGTTGTGACGCGCCAGCTGAATATCACGGATTAACGCCTGCATCACGTCATCTGAACTGGTGAGCAGCTGCAGCTGATTTCCCTTAACGCCGGCAATGCCCTGGCGACGCTCGCATAACTTAAATAATGAGGAGGCAACGCTGCTGTTTTCTTGCGCGAATATATGTTTGCAGGCTTTGAGATCGTTCAGCCATTTGGCTGTTGATGGCCACATCGCTCTGGCTCGCTCGGCGCGGCGTTTGCCCAGGTGGAGTTCACCAAAGGACAGATAAGCAATGATCCCTACCAATGGCAGTATATAGATGATCAAAAGCCAGGCCATTGCGGAGGGTACTGCGCGTCGCTTCATCAGAATGCGTAACGTTACGCCAGCAATGAGTACCCAGTAACCCAGAATGACCAGCCAACTCACCACGGTGTAGAAGGTTGTCATAAAATTAAAAATCCTTTTGAAAGCGTATTGTTAAGAGTTTACGCATCAGGAGTCATCTGGCAAATAAAAACACGGGAAAACCACTGGTCTGCATGCGGTCTGGGGGTATAATGCCCGCTCTGTGACTGGAAGAGTAGTTAACATGAAGCGTAGTAGAACGGAAGTGGGACGCTGGCGGATGCTGCGTCAGGCTAGCCGCCGTAAAGCACGTTGGCTTGAAGGGCAATCGCGCCGTAACATGCGTATCCACTCCATCAGAAAATGCATTCTCAATCATCAACGAAATTCGTTGCTGTTTGCGATCTACAGCATTTGATCCAAAAAGGGCACCGTTGCGGTGCCCAATGTATTCCTGTCCGTTCTGTTTCTTAAAATACTTTTTTGTACGGTTTGACCGAAACTTGCGCATAAACGCCTGCAGCCACATACGGGTCGGCATCTGCCCACGCCTGCGCTGCCTCTAAAGATTCAAATTCCGCAATCACCGTCGATCCGGTAAATCCCGCCGCACCCGGATCGTTACTGTCGACAGCTGGCATGGGGCCCGCCGTCAGTAGACGACCTTCATCATGGAGGAGTTGCAGACGGGCCAGGTGAGCAGGGCGCACGGAAAGACGTTTCTCGAGAGAATCTGCGATATCTTGAGCATAAATAACATACAGCACGGGTAGAGCTCCTTGATCGGTAAAAGTCGCGTTTACGTTATTGGAAAGCCCTGGTAACTGCAACGTAAAGATAATAGCTTTGTTAAGGCCATATTAAGATAATGGTTTTTTTACATGAAATTGCGTTTTAAATGCGGCTTACTGTCATGGGCTTATTGAATATGATTGCTATTTGCATTTAAAATCGAGGCCTGGTTTTATAACTGAAACGATTATGACTGCAATGACCCTTGATTTACCTCGTCGCTTTCCCTGGCCGACGTTACTTTCCGTCGGCATTCACGGCGCTGTAGTGGCGGGTCTGCTGTATACCTCGGTACATCAGGTTATTGAACTGCCTGCACCCGCGCAGCCGATCTCCATCACGATGGTCGCACCTGCCGATCTTGAGCCACCTCAGGCAGTTCAACCACCGCCGCAGCCTGTCGTTGAGCCTGAACCGGAACCTGAACCGATACCGGAACCGCCAAAAGAGGCGCCGGTGGTGATTGAGAAACCGAAACCTAAACCAAAACCGAAGCCAAAACCGGTGAAAAAGGTTGAAGAGCAGCCCAAACGTGACGTGAAACCGGTTGAGTCGCGTCCAGTATCGCCGTTTGAGAACACGGCGCCTGCTCGTTCGACAACGACCAGCACCGCGCCGGCAACCAGTAAACCTGCGGTTAGCGCACCGTCTGGGCCACGCGCCTTAAGTCGTAATCAGCCACAGTATCCGGCGCGCGCGCAGGCTTTGCGCATTGAAGGTCGGGTGAAGGTCAAGTTTGATGTGACATCAGATGGCCGTGTGGAGAATGTTGAAGTGCTTTCCGCACAGCCTGCCAACATGTTTGAGCGTGAAGTGAAAAATGCGATGCGCAGATGGCGTTACGAAGCGGGCAAACCGGGATCTGGCCTGGTGGTGAATATCGTATTCCGTCTGAACGGTACGGCGCAGATTGAGTAACTGGCGTGCCGGAGTCGGCGTCAGGCTTTCTCCGGCAAGCAGGTCTGATAACGGTGTCAACGCGGTTATCAGACCTGTGTTGGTATCGGACGAGGTTTACCGTCTTTATCTACAGCGACGTAGATAAACAGGGCTTCAGTGGCTTTGTAACGCTGGCCAATAGGTTCCGAAGCGACTTTCTTCACCCAGACTTCAATATTAATGCTGATTGACGTCGTCCCGCGTTTTACGCAGCGTGCGTAGCAACAGACCACATCACCCACGGCAACCGGGCGCAAAAAGCTCATTCCTTCCACTCGCACCGTCACCACGCGGCCATGTGCGATCTCTTTGGCCTGAATAGCGCCACCAATATCCATCTGTGACATCAGCCAGCCGCCAAAAATATCACCGTTAGCATTGGTATCGGCAGGCATGGCCAGAGTGCGTAAAACCAGTTCACCCTGGGGGGTGTTATTCGTTGTTGTCATTGTAGAACCGACTGTAGAGAAAGATTACAGGCGGGATGCTACTAGAATTTACGAGCGGAGAACAGAGGGGATGCAGCGCGCGGAGGGGATGTGAGCCAGCTTGTCTGCCACGAAGAGCGTGGGTGGGTAAAAATTCGCCAGATCCGCAGATCTGGCGAACACTTATTACGATTTATCTTCCTGCGGCAGATGGCGGTAGATATAGATTCCGCTCAGCAACGTGAAGAATAAGGTCAGGGCGGTTAAACCGAACACTTTGAAGTTGACCCAAATGTTCTGCGGCAGCCAAAACGCAATGTAGATATTGGCCAGTCCACACAGGATGAAGAAAACGGCCCAGGCCAGATTTAGCTTCGACCATACCGGCTGCGGCAGCGTCAGCTCTTTTCCTAACATGCGCTGAATCAACGGTTTTTTCATCACCCACTGGCTAACCAGCAGTGCACCGGCAAACAGTCCGTAAATCACCGTAACCTTCCACTTAATGAATTCATCGTTGTGGAAGAAAATAGTCAGGCCACCGAAGACAGCAACCAGAACAAAGGTGATTAACGCCATCTTCTCGACTTTGCGATAGCGAACCCAACTGTAAATCAACACCACAGCTGTTGCGACAATAAGCGCCGAGGTTGCCGCGTAGATGTCATAAAGCTTATAAAAAGCAAAAAAGACAACCAGCGGTAAAAAATCAAGAAACTGCTTCATTCTTCGAGTCCGTAATCAAAAAGCATTGGGTAACACACCCGGCATGCGTTCAGGGTTTATTGACGAATCAGCATATACAGGCGGAACAAATAGATCAGCAGCACAGCAGAGATCATATTGCTCAGCGTATTCGCCAATACCGCGCCTACGTTTGGCGTTAGTACTGCAAAACTTGGCGCAAAAAGCAACAGCAGCGTTTTTGCCAGTAACCAACCGATTACTGCCGGCGCTACCAGTCGCATATTAGACCACGCCAGACGCATACTGTTGCGCATAGCGGCAAAGACGCCCATTTTATCCTGCACGACCATCACCGGCGCGAGGGCCAGCAAGATAGCCAACAGAATACCAGGTACGACAACCAGCATAATACCGACCTGTACCAGCAGGGTAGTCAGAAAAATCAGAATAAACAATTTAGGTAATACCGGCGCGCTGGCGCCAATGGCGCGTAATGCGCTAACCCGATGACCCGCCGAAATCAATTGAATCATCAGGATGATGCCTCCTGCAAGGATGGCATTACCAATCAGCCCTGAAAACGTCGATGCTGCAGAAGCGCGTAGCAAAATTTGCTGCTGCTCCGGCGTCATATTTTGTACCAGATCGAACAGGCCCACACTGCTGGTTAGCTGATCCCCTTCGCTCAGTTGCGCGATTTGCGCGTCGCTGGGAGAAAAGGCATGCCCTAGCACCACTGTGATAAACGCGCACAATAACGATACCAGCAAGATGGTAATGAATTGATTACGGAAAAAGTTTCCCGTGTCACGGTAAACGGATTTCGCCGTGATAGACATGCACTCTCCTTGAGTTTTGCAGGTGTTCATTTGCGCGCAATTGTACCCTGGATAACTCTACAGTGGCAGCATCGTACGATGTATGGAAAGGCATATCTTTGTAAAGCTCCGGTAATTTTTGGCCAGGACTTCAGCATCTTGCAACATCGTTGTTTGTTCTCTGTGCATCACGTTCAAATAACCAACGCTTCGTGTTGGCGCTAAAGGTACTTGCATAGTGAAAATATATCAAAATTGATCTGAATTAATTTAACCAGGATTTTGAATGCAAGTTCTAACTTAATCTGGATCAATAAATGTTAAATTATCAAACTCAATGTGATCCAGGTTAGATCACTTATTACTCCATTGTGGGTATATTCGTTCCGCTTTTATAACCATAACGATGGAGCGGACATGAAAAAATTAACAGTTGCAGCATTGGCTTTAACAACTCTTCTCTCTGGTAACGCATTTGCGCATGAGGCCGGAGAGTTCTTTATTCGAGCAGGCTCGGCTACCGTCAGACCGACGGAAGGCGCGGGTGGTACGCTGGGAAGCCTGGGTGGCTTTGATGTCAGCAACAATACGCAGTTGGGCCTGACATTCACCTATATGGCAACCGACAATATTGGCGTTGAATTACTGGCAGCCACGCCGTTTCGCCATAAGATAGGCACCGGGGCAACCGGTGATATTGCCACCGTTCATCATTTACCGCCGACGTTAATGGCGCAGTGGTACTTTGGCGACTCCAGCAGCAAACTACGTCCTTACGTTGGCGTGGGTGTGAACTACACGACTTTCTTCGATGAAGGTTTTAACAACAACGGGAAAGAAGCAGGTTTATCCGATCTGAGCCTGAAAGACTCCTGGGGTGCAGCAGGACAGGTCGGTATGGACTATCTGATCAACCGCGACTGGCTGATTAACATGTCAGTCTGGTACATGGATATCGACACCACCGCGAGCTATAAAATGGGTGGCGTCCAGCAGCGTGACAGCGTACGCCTCGATCCGTGGGTGTTTATGTTCTCTGCGGGTTATCGTTTTTAAGTCAATGATTCCAGTCTGATAGGCTGGTCGTTTCGCGGCCAGCCTTTTCTCCTCTCTTTTTCCCTTCCCGACTTTCTCCCCTTCGATGTAATGCTACTCTTTAAGCAAACTGGCTTTGAGGGTATTGACGATGATATTGACCCGTCAGCTGTTACAACAAAAAATTTCCCTTATGGAAGCATCCATAGACGATGATACAACAGAGTTTGCCGTGTATGCTGCGCGCGAATTATTGAATTACATGAGCAGGGTGGAAGCTCTGGAAAAGGTCATCGCCACACAAATCACACTACCTTACTGCAGCGCCAGCCCGGTTTGCGAGATTGAAGCGGGCTATGCCGCAGGCGTGAGCGACTGCCGTGAGGCCATCCGTCGGGCAGGGTATCCGATTGAAGGTGATGATTAGTTTGCATTTGTGTTAACAAAAATGTGCTTTTATTGTATAAGTCTGTAACTTTCGTGCACGAGTGCGCTTCTTATTTCAACTCATTAGTCTCTGGATGGTTAACATCTTTATCCATATACAACGCTGTTATGCAACAACATAAACGGGTAACCGGTTTGGTAATACTGTTAACTATCGGGGTGGACTCGTGAAGATTGTGCAGGATAAGCTCCGAAACAGGCAGGCTCTGCTGGTATCCGGGCTCATTACGTTGGTATTTACCTCGCTGTTTCTGTTTATCATTTATGAACAGCGTATGGCGACCGCCAGTGAAGGCGTGAGCCGCCTGCAAGCTCACATGTTGGACATTTTTAACGATAATGAGCTAATTGCCGATGCGATTGGCGAGCGTTACTACCACATCAAAACCGGCGAACAGTGTGGTGTTATGGCGCAGTTTGTTCCGCGAAATAAAGATGAATGGGGAATTAACGCCGACCCAAAGCGGGTTCATTCCGCGACAGGGACGATTATTGCTCAGCAACCCAGCCATAATGCGCTGTGTATGTATACTGCGGCGGAGTTCATCCGTGGAATGGTTAATGAGCTAAATCCAGGCAGCTTCGATGCGCATCGTTACATTATCGCCAGCCATTCAGATTATTTTTACTGGTTTATGGCTTCCGACTCGCGCAATTTCAGTTTTTCTGACTCCGAAATGGCGATGGATATTACGCAGTTTTTCTATCCGCCCGTCGATTTCTATACCCGGTTGCTGCAAAAAAATGTCAAAAATAAAGCTCTCAGTTCAACAAACTTCTATACCGATAAAATTACCGGTGAAAAAGCCTACAGCGTGGTGAGCTATATCTACGATCTGTCGGGTAAAGAGATATCAGACCAAATCGTTGCCTATCTGGTCTATGATCATTCGAAACCCGAGCTGCAGGAAGCGTTGGCCGAGGCGTTTGATAATCAAATTCTTCCCGGATTGAACGTGGAGTTAGTGAATTTAACCAACAAAGAGAGCCTTTGTTTATCCGGCAAATGTGCGGGACAATCCAGCTATTTGGTGCGCAATTTCTCAGAAAAATATGCGCTGCACTATTCGCTGTCATTAGGCCGTTTTATGGCGCGCGATACGCAAGCCGGCATTGTTATTCTGCTGGCGCCGTTCTTTTTCATCATGATTACTTTCTCGCTAAAATCATGGCTGAATGAAAGCGACCTGAAAGTTTATATTGATACGCTGACCGGCTGCTTTAATCGCCGAATTCTCGACATCATCAAGCGCAGGGATTTATCACATTGCTCGGTAGTGCTACTGGATTGCAATAAGTTCAAGGCCGTCAATGATACCTGGGGGCATGCTGCTGGGGACCGTGCGCTGCAAATTATCGCCAACAGAATGTTGTCTAACACCCGTACCAGCCACGATCTTGTGATCCGCACCGGCGGAGATGAATTTATGATCCTGCTGTTTCGCTCTCAGGCCAGTGATGCTATCGCGATTGCGCAGCGTATAAGCGGACAGGTGACCAGCCATGTATTTGTGGTGGACGGCAACACTATACCCTTGTCAGTGTCGTGGGGGATTGCAGAGGTGAAGGGGGAGCTGGATGCGGCAATCCAGAATGCGGATACTGCCATGTACAAAATGAAGCAGGCCAGGGAGTAAAACCGCCAGAAGTCACTGGCGGTTTAATTAGCTTACTGTTGGGTGGCGGCTTTCATCGCGCTGACAAACGCTTTCAGCTCAGCCAGCATTTGCTCTGGTGCTGCAACATTTTTCTCAATGATTTTGACAATCGCCGATCCGGAAATAGCCCCCGCAGCACCTGCTTCAATGGCGCCTGTCACCTGTTCCGGTGCAGAGATACCAAAGCCCTGTAAAGAAGGCGGGGCATTGAATTCTTTCAGCTTTTCGACCAGATGATGCAACGGTAACGCCGCACGATTTTCGGCACCCGTAACGCCTGCGCGTGACAATAAATAGGTATAACCGCGGCCATGAGCGGCAATCTGACGCAGCAGTTCTTCGTCAGCGTTAGGCGGGCAAATGAAAATTGGCGCTACATTATGACGTAATGCGGCCGTTCTGAATGGCGCAGACTCTTCAACCGGCACATCGGCGACTAATACCGAATCTACGCCGACCTTCTCACACTGTGCGTAAAATTCGTCAATACCCTTGCTGAACACCAGGTTGGCATACATCAGTAAACCAATTGGAATGGTTGGGTGTTTTTGCCGAATCAACGCCAACATTTCAAAACATTGTGACGGCGTGACGCCTGCCGCGAACGCACGTAATGTCGCTTCCTGAATGGTTGGGCCGTCGGCCAGCGGGTCGGAGAACGGAATACCCAGCTCAAGCGCATCGGCACCCGCTTCGATCAGCGTATCAATGATTTTCAGTGACTGTTCAACAGAGGGATCGCCCAGGGTCACGAAGGGGACAAAAGCGCCTTCTTTGCGGTCCTTCAGCTGTGCAAACAGGTTTTCGTAACGTTCCATCAGATTTCCCCTCGCGCTTTCAGAATATCGTGTACGGTGAAAATGTCTTTGTCGCCGCGACCGGAGAGATTAACCACCAGTAACTGCTCTTTTTCCGGATTTTCACGCATCATTTTCAACGCGTGCGCCAGGGCATGGGAGGACTCCAGCGCCGGGATAATCCCCTCGTGCAGACACAGCGTTTTGAAGGCTTCCAGCGCTTCATCATCAGTAATTGATACATAGTCAGCACGTCCGATACTGTTCAGATAAGCGTGCTGTGGCCCGACTGACGGGAAGTCCAGTCCGGCGGAAATAGAGTAAGACTCTTCAATCTGTCCTTCTTCGGTTTGCATCATCGGGGACTTCATGCCGAAGTAAATCCCGACACGACCATGTTTCAACGGCGCGCCGTGTTCTCCAGACTCAATCCCGTGACCGCCTGGCTCTACGCCAATCAGCCCGACGCTGGTTTCATTAATAAAGTCGGCGAACATACCGATGGCGTTAGAACCGCCGCCCACGCAGGCGATCACGGCGTCCGGCAGGCGACCCTCTTTTTCGAGGATCTGCGCTTTGGTTTCTTCACCGATCATGCGCTGGAATTCACGTACAATGGTCGGGAAGGGGTGCGGACCTGCCGCCGTACCGAGCATATAGTGCGCAGTGTCATAGCTGCCAGACCAGTCGCGCAGCGCTTCATTACAGGCATCTTTCAGCGTCGCGGAACCGCTGTGAACCGGGATCACTTCAGCGCCCATCAGACGCATACGGAAAACGTTAGGCGACTGGCGTTCAACGTCTTTCGCACCCATATAAATACGGCACTTTAAACCCAGCAAGGCGCTGGCAAGGGCAGACGCCACACCATGCTGACCCGCGCCGGTTTCGGCGATGATCTCGGTTTTACCCATTCGCTTCGCCAGCAACGCCTGGCCCAGCACCTGGTTGGTTTTGTGCGCGCCGCCGTGCAGCAAATCTTCACGTTTAAGGTACAACGTGGTGTTGGTGCCTTGAGTAATGTTCTGGCATTTGGTCAGTGCAGTTGGGCGACCAGCATAGTTTTTCAGCAGGTCTGTAAACTGTGCCTGAAACTCAGGGTCTTTTTGTGCACTGACGAACGCTTCTTCCAGTTGACGCAGCGCAGGCATCAGAATCTGTGGCACATACATACCGCCAAATTCACCAAAATACGGATTGAGTAATGTTGTCATGTCCTTTTCCTTAATATGCGCGCAGCGTCTGAAAGACTGAAGCCAGAAGACGCGCATCTTTGATGCCCGGCTGTGACTCTACGCCAGAATTGAAATCGAGCCCGGCACAGCCGGTTTTAGCCGCGTCGACGCAGTTATCTGCACCGAGTCCGCCAGCCAGTAAAACGTTATCCAGCGATTGTCCGCCTAAGAGTGACCAGTCGAAGCGTTGCCCGCTACCGCCCTGACCGTTGTCGAAAACGTATTTATCGACATGCTGGTAATCACGGGCTGGCAATGTCTCGCTGACGCTTAGCGCCTTCCAGATTTGCACCTGCGCGGGTAGCACATTGCGCAGAGCATCAATATAGGCCTGATCTTCGCTTCCATGTAGTTGTACGGCGGCCAGCGACAGTGCGGTGACTTTTTCGCGGACGTCTGCGATGTTGGTGTTACGGAACACGCCTACATACTGTAGCGGCGCACCCGTCATAACGTCTCGCGCCTGCTCAACGCTGACAGCGCGTGGTGAGGTCGGGACAAAAATTACGCCGCCATAAATGGCCCCAGATTCGTACGCTGCTTTTGCATCCTGTGCACGAGTCAGTCCGCAGACTTTATTTTCGCCAAGCAAAACACGACGAACGGCGGCGTGAAGATCATCATGGGACATCAGCGCAGAACCTATCAGAAATCCGTTGGCGAAATGGCTGAGTTCGCGAACCTGACCATAAGTGTTGATCCCGGATTCGCTGATGACGGTGACGCCATGACCCAAACGTGGTGCAAGCTGGCGAGTACGGTTGAGGTCAATCGACAGGTCACGCAAATCACGGTTGTTAATACCGACGACTTTCGCCCCCAGCGCAATGGCGCGCTCCAGCTCTTCTTCATTGCTAACCTCGGTCAGCACGCCCATTTTCAGGCTGTGGGCGACGGCGGCGAGCTGACGATACTGTTCATCATCTAAAACCGACAACATCAGCAGGCAGGCGTCCGCTTGGTAGAAACGTGCCAGATAAATCTGGTAAGGATCGATAATAAAGTCTTTACACAGGATCGGCTGTGGTGCGATGCGACTGACGATGGGCAGAAAATCAAAGCTACCCTGAAAATATTTCTCGTCCGTTAGCACGGAAATTGCTGACGCATAATGTTTGTATACTCCCGCAATCTGTGCCGGGTCGAAGTCATCACGAATTACGCCTTTTGACGGAGAGGCTTTTTTGCACTCCAGAATAAAAGCGGTGCGTGTCCCTTGCAGCGCATCGTAGAAATCACGCGTGCTGGGTTGAACATCATTTTGAAAGCTGGTCAGCGGTTGTTGCTGTTTGCGGGCTTCTACCCAAATCGCCTTGTCAGCGACAATTTTCGCTAAAACGGTTTGCATCATTTACCCTCTCGCTGCCAGTGCAGTAACACGGTCGTAAGCCGCACCGCTGCGCAGCACATTAATCACGGTTTGCGCGTTGGCTTTTAAGTCTTCTTCACCGTGCAGGCGCATTAACATGGCGACATTCGCGGCAACAGCAGCCTCATGAGCGGCCTCACCTTTACCTTGTAACAAGCGACTCAGAATGTCACGGTTTTCTTCCGGCGTGCCGCCAGCCAACTGTTCCTGATGATATGGCGTCAGGCCAAAGTCTTCCGCCGTTAGCTGGTAGCTCTTGATTTCCCCATCGTGCAGCTCAGCCACAATGGTCGGTGCATGCAGCGAAACTTCGTCCATGCCACCACTGTGCACTACGGCTGCTCGCTGATAGCCGAGCACGCGCAGCGTTTCGGCAATCGGCAGCACCAGCTCCGGGCTGTAAACGCCGATCAGCGCAAGCGGCGGATGTGCCGGGTTAATCAACGGGCCGAGCACGTTAAACAGCGTGCGGGTTTTCAACTGCTGGCGTACCGGCATGGCATGGCGAAAACCGGTGTGGTATTTTGGCGCAAACAGAAAGCACACGCCGAGATCGTCAAGCGCCTGGCGGGATTTATCGGCGTTCATATCCAGATTGATGCCAAATGCCGCTAACAGATCCGAAGAACCCGATTTGCTGGAAACGCTGCGGTTACCGTGTTTGGCAACTTTCAGTCCGCAAGCCGCTGCAACAAAGGCGCTGGCGGTAGAAATATTGATACTGTTGCTGCCGTCGCCGCCGGTACCGACAATATCGGCAAACAGATAATCAGGGCGTGGGAACGGGGCTGCGTTTTCCAGCAGCGCGGTTGCCGCACCGGCAATTTCATTCGGGTGTTCGCCACGAATTTTCATGCTCACCAGCGCCGCAGCCAGTTGCTCCGGCTTCAGTTCACCGCGGACCACGGCAGAGAACAGCTGGTGGCTTTCCTGCTGAGACAGCGTCTGAGCCTGATACAGTTTCTCCAGAATGGGTTGCAGCGTATTGGTTTGTTCAAGCTTCTGTTGCGCCCAGGCCAGCGTTTGTTCCAGCAGACGCGCACCCTGGGTGGTCAGAATGGATTCCGGATGGAACTGGAAGCCGCAGACGCGATCGGTGTCGTGACGCACCGCCATCACCATGCCGTTAAAGTGGGCGTTAATGGTTAATCCTGCCGGAACGTTGCTGCCAACCAACGAATGATAGCGTGCCACCGGCAGCGGATTCGCCAGACCAGCAAACATTGCCTGACCGTCGTGTTCAATGCTGGAGGCTTTGCCGTGCAGGATTTCTCCAGCCTGGCCCACATATCCGCCATAGGCCTCAACAATCGCCTGATGACCCAGACAGATGCCGATGATCGGCAGTTTGCCGCGCAGGCGGGTTAACAGCTCTGGCATGCAGCCCGCTTCACTGGGTGCGCCAGGCCCTGGAGAAAGCATCAGCACCGGATTTTTCATCGTCGCTAAACGGTCAATTAACGTCTGGGCCGGGATATGGTTACGGTAAATCACCACGTTGTGACCGTTAGTGCGCAGCTGATCTGCCAGGTTGTAGGTAAATGAGTCGATGTTATCGAGCAGCAGAATGTCAGCCATCAGAAAGTCTCCTGTGCGTGGTGTGCGGTAGCGATAGCACGCAGAACCGCACGCGCTTTATTACGGGTTTCATCGGCTTCAGACTGCGGAACAGAATCCAGAACAATCCCGGCACCGGCTTGTACGGTAGCAATACCGTCTTCCACGAGGGCGGAACGAATCACAATACAGGTATCCAGATCGCCATGGGCGGTGAAGTAACCTACGGCACCGCCATAGCTTCCACGGCGTCGACCTTCGGCCTCGGCGATAAGCTGCATAGCGCGAACTTTCGGCGCGCCGCTCAGCGTGCCCATGTTCATACAGGCGCGGTAAGCATGCAGCACATCCAGATCGCTACGTAATTCGCCGACCACGCGCGAAACCAGGTGCATAACGAAGGAGTAACGATCCACTTTGGTGAGATCCGCAACGTAGCGGCTGCCCGGCGTACAGATGCGTGCGAGATCGTTACGCGCCAGGTCAACCAGCATCAGGTGCTCTGAAAGCTCTTTATGGTCGGTACGCATCTCCAGCTCGATACGGCTGTCAAGGTCGCGGTCAAGCGTTCCGTCTGCACGACGACCGCGTGGGCGGGTCCCGGCAATCGGGTAAATTTCAATCTGGCGGCTGGTGGCATCGTATTTCAACGAGCTTTCCGGCGATGCGCCGAACAGTGTGAACTCGTTGTCCTGCATGAAAAACATGTATGGGCTGGGGTTGCTTTTCTTCAGCACATAGTAGGCTGCCAGCGGTGACGGGCAGGGCAGCGAGAAACGACGAGATGGAACCACCTGGAAAATCTCACCTGCGCGAATCGCTTTTTGCAGGCCGCGCACCACGGCACCGAACTCTTCATCGCTCTGATTGCATTCGCAGCGCATCTGCGGGACTTCAGTGACGGGCAGCGGCGGCGCAGGCTCAGTAAGCTGCTGGCTCAACTGTGCCAGGCGGGCGTTCAGTCGTAGTTTTTCTTCGTCATTTGGCGTAAAGATGCTGGCCTGAATGCGGGTACTTTTTTTCTGGTGGTCGATAACCATCAGTGTTTCTGCCAGATAGAAGCAGTAGTCCGGGCACTGGTTACCCGCCTCAAGCTGGGGTAAATCTTCAAATCCGGCAACCAGGTCGTAGGAAAACAGACCGCCGAAGAACATCGCTTCACGTTCCAGCGCCGGAACATTAACCAGTTCCTGCAGTAAACGGAACGCATCAAATACAGAAAGGGAACATAAGCGGGCATCTTCATCCAGCAGCGGGCTTACGCTGGGGAATGTCAACTGACGAGCATTCGGCTGTTTATCGTTGTCAACGCCCGCGGGCAGGGCGGCGTCCAGCAGGGGCAGCAGCGATGCGCCATTCGCCGACAGTGCCTGAATAGTGACAGTGTCACCGAGAGCGGTAATGCGCAATGCGCTGTCGACCAGCAGCAGGCTCTTGAGATCGTCCTTGCTGTCGATATCGGCGGATTCCAGCAGCAGCGTTGCCGGTCGTGCGCCACACACCTGATGAAACAGCGCCGTCGGGTTCTCACGGTAGGCGGCATCGCAGGCGAGCAATTCAAGTGTTGGTTTTTGTGTTTGCATCGTTATTCTCATTAATTTTGTTCAAAAAAAAGCCCGCTCATTTGGCGGGCCGGGTATCTGGTTGCATATTGCAGACGTAAGACACTGCCCGAAATCAGGAAGTGCGCCACCAACCGTGCAGGATAAATGTTGCTTTCATCTCAGATACCTTCTTCATGTGAACTTGCGTACTAGTTAACTAGTTCGATGAGGCAAAGTCAACACCTGATTTCAGTATATTTGTCGAAACCGTTATGATGGGCGTGTTACGACATTTATTGAAACGGGAGCCGCCTTGAGCGACACGAATTACGCAGTGATTTATGACCTGCACAGCCATACTACTGCTTCTGATGGGCGATTAACGCCAGAAGCCTTAGTACACCGTGCGGTAGAGATGCGAGTCGGTACACTGGCGATCACCGATCATGACACCACGGCGGGCATTGCGGCGGCAAGAGAAGAAATTTCACGTTCAGGTTTAGCGTTAAATTTGATCTCTGGCGTTGAGATATCAACGGTCTGGGAAAACCATGAGATTCATATAGTGGGTCTGAACATTGATATCGCGCATCCAGTGATGTGCGACTTTCTGGCGCAACAGACGGAACGTCGCCAGCAGCGCGCGCGCCTGATTGCTGAACGGCTCGACAAAGCGCACATTCCCGGCGCATGGGAAGGGGCTCTACGACTGGCTGATGGCGGGGCGGTTACGCGGGGGCATTTTGCGCGTTTCCTGGTGGAATGTGGCAAAGCCACAACCATGGCGGATGTCTTTAAAAAATATCTTGCTCGTGGGAAAACCGGTTACGTTCCGCCACAGTGGTGTACAATAGAACAAGCTATTGATGTCATTCATCATTCTGGCGGTAAGGCAGTTCTGGCTCATCCAGGTCGGTACGATCTTAGCGCTAAGTGGCTGAAAAGACTGGTTGCGCATTTTGCTGAGCACCGCGGTGACGCGATGGAGGTGGCACAGTGCCAGCAGTCTCCCAATGAACGCACCCATCTGGCGACGCTTGCGCGTCAGCATCAACTGTGGGCATCGCAAGGGTCTGATTTTCATCTACCCTGCCCATGGATTGAGTTGGGGCGTAAACTCTGGTTGCCCGCAGGCGTAGAAGGCGTCTGGCAACTTTGGGAGCAGCCCGAGACCACAGAGAGGAAAGTATGAGCCAGTTTTTTTATATTCATCCCGAAAACCCGCAGCAGCGACTGATTAACCAGGCCGTTGATATCGTGCGGAAAGGTGGGGTGATTGTCTATCCAACCGATTCCGGCTATGCGTTGGGGTGTAAAATTGAAGATAAAGGCGCAATGGAGCGCATTTGCCGCATCCGTCACCTGCCGGACGGGCACAACTTTACGCTGATGTGCCGTGACCTGTCCGAATTGTCGACCTATTCGTTTGTCGACAACGTGGCCTTCCGTTTGATCAAAAACAACACGCCGGGCAATTACACCTTCATCCTTAAGGGGACGAAAGAGGTTCCGCGCCGCTTGTTGCAGGAAAAACGTAAGACCATCGGCCTGCGTGTACCCTCAAACCCGATAGCACTGGCGCTGCTTGAAGCGCTGGGCGAGCCGATGCTCTCGACGTCACTGATGCTGCCGGGCAGTGATTTTACTGAGTCAGATCCGGAAGAAATTAAAGACCGTCTGGAGAAACAGGTGGATTTGATTATCCATGGTGGATATCTTGGCCAACAGCCGACCACGGTCATCGATTTAACCGACGATTCCCCGGTGGTATTGCGCGAAGGTGTTGGTGACGTTAAACCTTTCTTATAAGGGCGCGAACCGCTATACTACGCGGCCTTAAAATGGCGCTGACTGGCGCCGTTGATTCTCCTGTTCGACGCCTGTGAAGGCGACACCTAAAGGAAGCTCTATGAGCGAAAAGTTACAAAAAGTGCTGGCGCGTGCTGGCCACGGTTCTCGCCGTGAAATTGAATCCATTATTGCCGCGGGTCGCGTGAGCGTTGATGGCAAAATTGCCACGCTCGGCGATCGCGTTGAAGTGACGCCGGGTCTGAAAATCCGTATCGACGGTCATCTGATTTCGGTGAAAGAATCTGCAGAACAAATCTGCCGCGTTCTGGCTTATTACAAGCCGGAAGGTGAACTGTGTACCCGTAACGACCCGGAAGGTCGTCCGACCGTATTTGATCGCCTGCCAAAACTGCGCGACGCGCGCTGGATTGCCGTAGGTCGTCTGGACGTGAACACCTGTGGTCTGCTGCTGTTTACTACTGATGGTGAACTGGCGAACCGTCTGATGCACCCGAGCCGTGAAGTTGAACGCGAGTACGCGGTGCGAGTATTCGGTCAGGTTGACGATGCTAAACTGCGTGATCTGAGCCGTGGCGTACAGTTGGAAGATGGTCCGGCTGCGTTTAAAACGATCAAGTTCAGCGGTGGTGAAGGGATTAACCAGTGGTATAACGTCACGCTGACTGAAGGCCGCAACCGCGAGGTTCGCCGTCTGTGGGAAGCGGTAGGTGTGCAGGTAAGTCGTCTGATTCGTGTACGCTACGGTGATATCCCGCTGCCGAAAGGCCTGCCGCGTGGTGGCTGGACAGAGCTTGATCTTGCTCAGACCAACTATCTGCGTGAACTGGTGGAGCTGAAGCCAGAAACGACCTCTAAAGTGGCCGTCGAGAAAGATCGTCGCCGTATGAAGGCGAATCAGATCCGCCGTGCGGTGAAACGTCACTCTCAGGTCGGCAGCAGCCGTCGCCCGGGCGGACGCAGCAACAACGGTTAATCATGACCAGGCCTGATAAGCAAAGCGCCATCAGGCGTTAGCGTGGAGCCGGATGCGGCGCAAGCGCCTTATCCGGCCTGCTGTTAGTAATCAATCCCCATTTGGGCTTTAATGCCCGCCTCAAAAGCATGCTTGACCGGACGCAACTCGCTGACCGTGTCGGCTAACTCCAGAATATCGCGATGGCATCCTCGACCAGTAATAATGACCGTCTGCTGGGCTGGGCGCGCGTTTAAGGCGTTGATCACCTCTTCAAGCGGTAGGTAGTCGTAGGCCACCATATACGTCAGTTCATCCAGCACAACCATATCCAGCTCAGGATCGGTCAACATTCGCTTACCGTGTTCCCATACGGCCAGACAGGCAGCGGTGTCAGCTTCACGATTCTGTGTTTCCCAGGTAAACCCGGTCGCCATCACCTGAAATTCTACACCATGAGGTTCGAGCAGGTTTCTTTCGCCGTTTGGCCATGTACCTTTAATGAACTGCACTACACCGACTTTTTTGCCGTGGCCCACCGCGCGAGTCGCTGTACCGAACGCAGCTGTAGTTTTACCTTTACCATTACCGGTAAAAACGATGATAATTCCGCGCTCGTCCCTGGCGGCCGCAACACGCGCGTCAACCCGGTCTTTTACGCGCTGCTGGCGCTGCTGATAGCGTTCTTCACTCATTGGGCAATTCCTGGTTTACGGCCCGGCTGGGCATCAAAAGTCATACCGGTTTTACGGCGGCTGTCATCGCCCATCAGCCACAGGTAGAGCGGCATAATATCGGCGGGAGTTTTCAATTTTTGCGGATCTTCCGTCGGGAATGCGCTGGCTCGCATGCCAGTTCGCGTTCCACCAGGATTGATACAGTTTACGCGCAGATGACGGTTTTGATACTCATCAGCCAGAACCTGCATCATCCCTTCGGTCGCAAATTTTGAGGTGGCATATGCTCCCCAATTGGCGCGTCCCTGGCGACCGACGCTGGAGGAGGTGAAGACCAGCGATCCTGAATCTGATTTGAGTAACAGCGGCAGCAATGCCTGAGTCAACATAAATGTCGCGTTGACATTGACCTGCATGACATCCTGCCATACCTGCGGGTTTTGTTCGCTCATCGGGCAGATATCGCCCAGCAATCCGGCATTATGCAGTACGCCATCCAGACGTGGGAAATGCGCGGCAATGCGCTGCGCAAGCTGGTGACATTCTTCAGAGGTACAGGTCAGTAGATCCAGCGTGAACCATTGTGGTTGTGTTCCGTTTTCATCGGCGACGGCGCGGGCAACCTGACGCAATTTTTCTTCATTACGTCCAAGCAGGATAACGGTCGCGCCGTAGCGTGCATAGGTAAGCGCGGCTTCACGCCCGATGCCATCACTGGCTCCGGTGACCAGAATAATGCGATCCTGTAACAGGTCTTGTTTAGGTTGGTAATGCACGGCTACTCCTCGGCGACGTCTGGCCATCTCGTTCGCGATAACTTTTCGGCTTTATGCCTTAAACACTGGTGTTTTTCAATCAGCCAAAGGTAATAACACCGCAAAATGAACACTTTGTCATGCTTTTTGCCGATTCAGCATCGGATGGATGAAGCAAGACGGGTTTACACGCCTGTTGTACACTGAGCGAAAGTAGCATTGTTTAACCAAGGTGGGTCTCGTGGAATTGTTGTCTGAATATGGGCTGTTTTTGGCAAAAATTGTCACTGTTGTGGTGGCTATTGCGGTGATTGTCATGCTGATTGTAAACGCGACACAACGTAAGCGTCAGCGTGGTGAACTACGCGTTATTAATCTTAGCGATCAATATAAAGAGATGAAGGAAGATCTGTCGATGGCATTGTTGGATAGTCATCAGCAGAAGTTATGGCATAAAGCGCAGAAAAAGAAGCACAAGCTGGAGGCCAAAACCGCCAAAGCCAAAGCAAAACTGGGGGACAGTTTGTCATCAGAAAAACCTCGCGTCTGGGTGCTTGATTTTAAGGGCAGTATGGACGCCCACGAGGTCAGCGCATTACGGGAAGAGGTCACGGCGGTACTGGCAGTGGTGAAACCGCAAGATCAGGTGGTTGTGCGTCTGGAAAGCCCCGGCGGTGTGGTACATGGCTATGGTCTGGCCGCTTCGCAGTTACAACGCCTGCGCGATAAGCAGATCCCGCTAACCGTCACGGTAGATAAAGTCGCTGCCAGCGGCGGATATATGATGGCCTGCGTGGCGGATAAAATTGTCTCAGCGCCGTTTGCCATTGTCGGCTCTATTGGCGTCGTCGCGCAGATCCCAAACTTTAACCGTTTCCTGAAAAACAAGGATATTGATATCGAACTGCACACGGCAGGACAGTACAAACGCACGCTGACACTGCTTGGTGAAAACACGGAAGAAGGGCGACAGAAATTCCGTGAAGATTTGAATGAAACCCATCATCTGTTTAAAGATTTTGTGCAGCGCATGCGTCCAACTCTGGACATCGAACAGGTTGCTACAGGTGAACACTGGTTCGGGCAACAGGCGCTGGCAAACGGGTTGGTCGATGAGATCAATACCAGTGACGAAGTGATTCTGGGGTTGATGGATGGCCGTGAAGTGCTGAACGTCCGCTATATGCAGCGTAAAAAACTGATGGACCGTTTCACTGGCAGCGCGGCAGAAAGTGCAGACCGCTTACTCATGCGTTGGTGGCAGCGGGGACAGAAGCCCCTGATGTAAAATTGCAATTGCCGGATGGCGATGCTCACGCATCTTCTCCGGCCTACAGGTTCAGAGCATCGTAGGCCGGAGAAGGCAGCGCCGCCATCCGGCAAATGATTTCTCGCGTTAATCGATCAAGTGATACTTTTCAGAAAGTACGTGCGCCAGGTGTTTAAACATATTAAACACAGCCGTACTTTTGGGCGTCGGCAGCCCTTGCTCGTCTAAAAAGTAATCTCCGCTGAAAACCAGCACACCATTTCGCTGCGTAACACCGGTGGCGACAATCCCCGCCAGCGTGTCCTCATGCTCACGAATGATTTTGTTGGCTTCAATCAGCAGTGTCTCGCGATCGATGGGTTGAGTATCTTTATGCATTTTTTACTCCTTAAACAAGGACATTAGTCTACGCCGAGCCCGGCTTATGGGCAAATATTCCCTGACACAAATGAAGGTTTTACGACGGTGTTACAACTAGCGAGATTTGTTTTTGCATGCTAATAAAGTTGCGTAACGCATTTTATCAGGTACAGTGTGACGCTTTCGTCAATCTGGCAACAGATTGCTTGACATTCGACCAATACTCCGTCGCGCCATAGCGTTTGCGTGTGAAAAAGCCTGTTAACTCAGTTATATGAGCGTTACATTACAAGCGCGAATCAGTTTAAGGGGTTGATATCCGCCGACACAGAGACCATATCGATGTCTCGTCGCCAGTGGAAGGTGAATCAACGTGCGACGCATTCTGGAAGAATCAAATTAGGTAAAGGTGAATATGGGTAAAGCTCTTGTCATCGTTGAGTCCCCGGCAAAAGCCAAAACGATCAACAAGTATCTGGGTAATGACTACGTGGTGAAATCCAGCGTCGGTCATATCCGTGATTTGCCGACTAGTGGCTCAGCAACTAAAAAGAGCGCCGACTCAACCTCCACCAAAACGGCTAAAAAGCCCAAAAAGGATGAACGTGGCGCTCTCGTCAACCGCATGGGCGTTGACCCGTGGCACAACTGGGATGCGCGCTATGAAGTGCTGCCTGGTAAAGAGAAAGTTGTCTCTGAACTGAAACAACTGGCTGAAAAAGCCGACCACATCTATCTCGCAACCGACCTTGACCGCGAAGGGGAAGCCATTGCCTGGCACCTGCGGGAAGTTATCGGTGGCGACGACACCCGCTACAGCCGCGTGGTGTTTAACGAAATTACTAAAAATGCTATTCGTCAGGCGTTTGAAAAACCGGGCGAGCTGAACATCGACCGCGTTAATGCGCAACAGGCGCGTCGCTTTATGGACCGCGTTGTCGGCTATATGGTGTCGCCGCTGCTGTGGAAAAAAATTGCCCGTGGCCTGTCTGCTGGCCGCGTACAGTCTGTTGCCGTGCGTCTGGTGGTTGAGCGTGAACGCGAAATCAAGGCATTTGTACCCGAAGAGTTCTGGGAAATTGATGCCAATACCACGACGCCAGGCGGCGACGCGTTACCGCTCGAAGTGACGCATCAGAACGATAAACCGTTCCGTCCGGTTAATCGCGAGCAAACACTCGCGGCAGTAAGCCTGCTGGAAAAAGCGCGCTACAGCGTTCTGGAACGTGAAGATAAGCCGACCAGCAGCAAGCCGGGCGCGCCGTTCATCACCTCCACGCTACAGCAGGCCGCCAGCACGCGTCTGGGCTTCGGTGTGAAGAAAACCATGATGATGGCGCAGCGCTTGTATGAAGCGGGTTACATCACTTACATGCGTACTGACTCAACCAACCTGAGTCAGGATGCGGTGGCGATGGTTCGCGATTACATCAGCGATAATTTTGGCAAAAAGTATTTGCCGGAGAGCGCGAACCAGTACGCCAGCAAAGAGAACTCGCAGGAAGCGCACGAAGCTATCCGTCCTTCCGATGTCGCCGTACAGGCGGAATCGCTGAAAGATATGGAGGCCGATGCGCAAAAACTGTATCAGCTGATCTGGCGCCAGTTTGTTGCCTGTCAGATGACCCCTGCTAAATATGATTCCACCACGCTCACCGTGGGTGCGGGTGATTTCCGTCTGAAGGCGCGCGGTCGTATTCTGCGCTTCGATGGCTGGACGAAAGTGATGCCAGCGTTGCGTAAGGGCGATGAAGATCGCATCTTACCGGCGGTGGACAAAGGCGATACGTTGACGCTTGTCGAACTGACGCCAGCACAGCACTTTACTAAACCGCCTGCGCGCTTCAGTGAGGCTTCGCTGGTTAAAGAGCTTGAAAAGCGTGGCATTGGTCGTCCATCTACCTATGCGTCGATCATTTCTACGATTCAGGATCGCGGTTATGTTCGCGTGGAGAACCGTCGTTTCTACGCAGAAAAAATGGGTGAAATCGTCACCGATCGTCTGGAAGAAAACTTCCGCGAACTGATGAACTACGATTTCACCGCGCAGATGGAAGACAGCCTTGACCAGGTGGCGAACCACGAAGCCGAGTGGAAAGGTGTGCTCGACAACTTCTTCAGCGATTTTACTCAGCAACTGGATAAAGCCGAGAAAGATCCTGAAGAAGGCGGCATGCGCCCGAACCAGATGGTACTGACCAGCATTGATTGTCCGACATGTGGGCGCAAGATGGGTATCCGTACCGCCAGCACCGGTGTATTCCTTGGGTGTTCCGGTTATGCACTTTCCCCGAAAGAGCGTTGCAAAACCACCATTAACCTGGTGCCGGAAAACGAAGTATTGAACGTGCTGGAAGGCGACGACGCGGAAACGAACGCTTTGCGCGCGAAACGTCGCTGCCAGAAGTGTGGTACGGCGATGGACAGCTATCTCATCGATCCAAAACGTAAGCTGCATGTCTGTGGTAACAACCCGACCTGCGATGGTTACGAAATCGAAGAGGGCGAGTTCCGCATTAAGGGTTATGACGGTCCTGTCGTTGAGTGCGAGAAATGTGGTTCTGAAATGCACCTGAAAATGGGGCGTTTCGGTAAATACATGGCATGTACTAACGACGAGTGTAAAAACACCCGTAAGATCCTGCGTAACGGCGAAGTGGCTCCGCCGAAAGAAGATCCTGTTCCGTTGCCGGAACTGCCGTGTGAAAAATCGGACGCGTATTTCGTGTTGTGTGATGGTGCAGCAGGTATTTTCCTGGCTGCGAACACCTTCCCGAAATCACGTGAAACCCGTGCGCCGTTAGTGGAAGAGTTGTATCGCTTCCGCGATCGTTTGCCGGAAAAACTGCGCTATCTGGCCGATGCGCCGCAGACGGACCCCGATGGTAATAAGTCGATGGTTCGCTTTAGCCGCAAAACTAAGCAGCAGTATGTCGCTGCGGAAAAAGACGGTAAAGCAACCGGGTGGTCTGCATTTTTCGTTGATGGCAAATGGGTAGAAGGGAAGAAATAACAGCATTCCGGCTGAATTTCTCCTCAAAGGGTCGCGTAAGCGGCCCTTTTTGTTTCTGGCGTATTATTTTTTGTCATCCCTATACAGCGTACATAGAAATGATATAGTAGTTATAGTTGGCAGGCTTTTTATTATTAAATCGTATTAGCAGCGCGTGTGAGTCTGCTTTTAAACGATGTTCTGATGGCATAATTCTGGATGGCTTAACATGAAATTACAGCAGCTTCGCTATATCGTTGAGGTGGTAAATCACAACCTTAATGTCTCCTCAACGGCCGAAGGACTCTATACCTCCCAGCCAGGGATCAGTAAGCAAGTTCGTATGCTGGAAGATGAGCTTGGCATCCAGATTTTTGCCCGTAGCGGTAAGCACCTGACGCAGGTGACTCCGGCAGGGCAGGAAGTTATTCGTATTGCCCGCGAAGTCTTGTCTAAAGTGGATGCTATTAAGTCGGTTGCAGGTGAACATACCTGGCCCGACAAAGGCTCGTTGTATATCGCCACCACGCACACCCAGGCGCGTTACGCGCTGCCCAACGTGATTAAAGGTTTTATTGAGCGTTATCCTCGCGTCTCGTTGCATATGCATCAGGGATCGCCGACGCAAATTGCCGAAGCCGTTTCGAAAGGGAATGCTGATTTTGCCATCGCGACGGAAGCACTGCATTTGTACGATGATCTGGTGATGCTGCCATGCTATCACTGGAACCGTTCGATTGTTGTTACGCCAGACCATCCGTTGGCAGGCAAAGCCTCCGTATCCATTGAAGAGCTGGCGCAATATCCGTTGGTGACTTACACCTTTGGTTTTACGGGGCGCTCAGAACTGGATACCGCGTTTAATCGCGCGGGTCTTGAGCCGCGTATTGTCTTTACCGCGACTGATGCCGATGTTATTAAGACCTATGTCCGACTGGGGCTGGGCGTGGGCGTGATTGCCAGCATGGCGGTAGATCCTATCTCTGATCCGGATCTGGTGCGTGTTGATGCTCATGATATTTTCAGTCACAGCACCACTAAAATTGGTTTTCGTCGCAGCACGTTTTTACGCAGCTACATGTATGATTTTATTCAGCGTTTCGCACCGCATCTGACACGCGATGTGGTGGATACGGCGGTGGCGTTGCGTTCCAACGATGATATTGAAGCTATGTTCAAAGATATTAAATTGCCAGAGAAATAATAACGGAAGTTGCCTCGTTGGTATCCTGGGTCTCCAGCCATACCAGCGGGGCGGTTGAATGTATTCATGATTTTTTATTTGTCTATTATCCCTAAATTATTTATGGAAAATATTCTCCAAAGTAGTTTCAAATGAGTAACCCTGCCAAAATCCCTTTCAAATATTTATAACCGATCAAACAATTAAGTTATTTATAAAGCTGGGTTCGAAAATTATCTGGCTTTTTCAGGATGTTTTTATTAGGATTCCTCTTATCTGATGATTAATTGTACCGATTGTTTGGTGCCTAAATGATAAGTGATTTCGATAGTATGAGGTTAGCAATGCCTTCTGGAAACCAGCCTGCGCGCAGAGATCCCGCGATGAAACGTAAAGCATGGTTCATCGTGTTTCTGGGCTCCGCCGTGTTCTGGATCGTGGTTGCTCTGTTGGTCTGGAAAGTGTGGGGGTAATTGATGTCCACACAGGAACAGCAGTCTACTGTTACACCTGCTCATCATAATAATGAGCAAGAGAATGAAACCGTTATAGAAAAAAAGCAGGATATTCCCGCTTCGTGGGATCTTTCACCTGAGCAACGGGCATTTATTGATCTGTTTATTGAAGATGATAAGCAAGAACAATAAGCAATACGTGTTTTATAATAAGTATTAACATGCTTATTGAATTCAGTATGAATAATCACATCGCAATCGCAGTACGTCATCTAAACAGCGTATTGTCGGTTGCATCGATGTATCGGGTCCGTTCATTTACCGCACTTTAATCTTATTCCCCGCCACTTGCATAGTTCGTTACCTTTTTGTCGTTCTCCTCGTTTATCAATTTGAGTTGTTATCAAAGCGTTACATTTTGTTTGTGTTATCTTTAATACTAACCCTGAGGAAAATCAGGGGATCCAACCCTGTCATTTAAGGAGGAGCTATGTCGTCTACCCTACGAGAAGCCAGTAAGGACACATTGCAGGTTAAAGATAAAACCTACCGCTACTACAGTTTGCCCCTGGCTGCCAAATCACTGGGTGATATCACCCGTTTACCTAAATCACTAAAAGTATTGCTGGAAAACCTGCTTCGCTGGCAGGACGGTGATTCTGTTACCGAAGAGGATATTCATGCTCTGGCGCAATGGCTGAAAACGGCGCATGCCGAGCGCGAAATTGCCTACCGACCCGCTCGCGTTCTCATGCAGGACTTTACCGGCGTTCCGGCGGTGGTCGATCTGGCTGCCATGCGCGAAG
This sequence comes from Citrobacter sp. Cy070, assembly GCF_030332245.1. NCBI lineage: Bacteria > Pseudomonadati > Pseudomonadota > Gammaproteobacteria > Enterobacterales > Enterobacteriaceae > Citrobacter > Citrobacter sp. Cy070. The sequence continues at coordinate 37,980 of NZ_JAOWIG010000010.1, read as the reverse complement.
CGGTTAAACGCCTTGGCGGGGATACAGCAAAAGTGAACCCGCTTTCACCTGTTGATCTGGTTATTGATCACTCCGTTACGGTCGATCGTTTTGGTGACGATGATGCTTTTGAAGAGAACGTTCGACTGGAAATGGAGCGCAACCATGAGCGCTATGTGTTCCTTAAATGGGGGCAGCAGGCGTTTAGCCGATTCAGTGTCGTTCCACCGGGAACAGGAATTTGCCACCAGGTAAACCTCGAATACCTGGGTAAAGCGGTGTGGAGTGAACTGCAAAACGGCGAGTGGATCGCTTACCCGGACACGCTGGTCGGTACCGATTCCCATACTACGATGATTAATGGTCTCGGTGTGCTGGGCTGGGGTGTCGGAGGGATTGAAGCTGAGGCCGCCATGCTGGGGCAACCGGTTTCAATGCTGATTCCGGATGTCGTGGGCTTCAAACTTGTTGGTAAACTTCGCGAAGGGATCACCGCTACCGATCTGGTACTGACCGTCACGCAGATGCTGCGTAAACACGGTGTGGTCGGTAAATTTGTTGAGTTCTATGGTGATGGGCTGGACAGCCTGCCGCTCGCTGACCGGGCGACCATTGCTAACATGTCGCCGGAATACGGCGCAACCTGCGGCTTTTTCCCGATTGACGGGGTAACTCTTGAGTACATGCGTCTGAGTGGGCGTAGTGAAGAGCAGGTTGAATTAGTCGGTGCGTATGCTAAAGCACAGGGGATGTGGCGTAACCCAGGTGATGAGCCTGTGTTTACCAGCTCACTGGAACTGGACATGGGCACTGTGGAAGCCAGTCTGGCCGGGCCGAAGCGTCCACAGGATCGTGTCGCATTGGGTGATGTGCCGAAAGCATTCGCCGCGAGTAATGAACTTGAAGTGAATAGCTCGCAAAAAGATCGTCAACCGGTCGACTATGTCATGAGCGGTCATCAATATCAGCTACCGGATGGTGCTGTGGTGATTGCAGCGATCACGTCATGTACCAACACCTCCAACCCCAGCGTCCTGATGGCGGCTGGGTTGCTGGCGAAAAAAGCAGTGACGCTTGGTCTGAAGCGCCAACCGTGGGTGAAAGCGTCGCTGGCGCCTGGGTCAAAAGTCGTCTCTGATTACCTGGCGCAGGCAAAACTGACGCCGTATCTTGATGAGCTGGGTTTTAACCTTGTTGGTTATGGCTGTACTACCTGTATCGGCAACTCTGGCCCGTTACCTGACCCTATTGAAACGGCGATTAAAAAAGGTGATCTGACGGTAGGGGCGGTGCTTTCCGGTAACCGTAACTTTGAAGGGCGTATCCACCCGCTGGTGAAGACAAACTGGCTGGCTTCTCCGCCGCTGGTGGTGGCTTATGCGCTGGCCGGGAATATGAATATTGATCTGACGAAAGATCCGCTGGGTCATAACAGAAAAGGCGATCCTGTCTATCTGAAAGATATCTGGCCGAGTGCGCAGGAAATTGCCCGTGCCGTGGAGCAGGTCTCTACCGAGATGTTCCATAAAGAGTATGCCGAAGTGTTCGAAGGCACGCCGGAATGGAAGTCGATTAATGTTGATCGTGCAGACACCTATGGCTGGCAGTCGGACTCAACCTACATCCGGTTATCACCGTTCTTTGATGGTATGCAGGCGAAGCCGGACCCGGTACAGGATATCCATGGTGCTCGTATCCTGGCGATGCTCGGCGATTCCGTCACCACCGATCATATTTCTCCTGCGGGGAGCATCAAGCCGGACAGCCCGGCGGGTCGCTATCTGCAAAGCCACGGTGTTGAGCGCAAAGATTTTAACTCCTACGGTTCTCGCCGTGGAAACCACGAAGTAATGATGCGTGGCACGTTTGCCAATATCCGTATCCGTAACGAAATGGTACCGGGTGTGGAAGGGGGGATGACGCGTCATTTGCCGGGTACAGAAGTGATGGCTATCTATGACGCCGCTATGCAATACCAGCAAGAGAAGACCCCGTTGGCGATTGTTGCTGGCAAGGAGTATGGCTCGGGTTCCAGTCGGGACTGGGCGGCGAAAGGCCCGCGTTTGTTAGGTATTCGCGTAGTAATCGCCGAATCTTTTGAGCGCATCCACCGTTCTAACCTGATTGGCATGGGGATCCTGCCTCTGGAATTTCCGCAGGGGGTTACACGTAAAACCCTGGGGTTAACCGGGGAGGAAGTCATTGATATTACGGACTTACAAAATATTAAACCGGGAGCGACTATCCCGGTGAATATGGTCCGTGCGGATGGGCGAAAAGAGGTGATTTCGTGTCGCTGTCGTATTGATACCGCGACAGAGCTGACCTATTACCAAAACGATGGTATTTTGCACTATGTTATTCGTAATATGTTGAATTAAATTATAAAAAAGCCTGCGAAAGCAGGCTTTTTGTACTGTCAGCAAGCGAGAATGTCACTCGCTTAACAGATGTCCCATCTTAGCGGCTTTGGTATCCAGATAGTGTTCATTCTTCGGGTTACGGCCAACAATTAGCGGCACACGCTCCACAATATTGATCCCAGCTTCTGTCAGAATTTCCACTTTCTTCGGGTTATTGGTTAGCAGACGGACTTCATCCACGCCCAATAATTTGAACATATCAGCACACAAGGTGAAGTCACGCTCGTCCGCCGCAAAGCCTAACTGATGGTTGGCTTCGACGGTGTCATAGCCCTGATCCTGCAACGCATAGGCGCGGATCTTATTCAACAGGCCGATGTTACGTCCTTCCTGACGATGGTAGAGCAGAATACCGCGTCCTTCTTCAGCGATATGCGTAAGCGCCGCTTCCAGTTGAAAGCCACAATCACAACGCAGACTGAACAGCGCATCGCCGGTCAGACATTCGGAATGAACACGTGCCAGGACAGGCGTCTGGCCTGAAATATCGCCAAAAACCAGTGCGACATGATCGTGTCCGGTTGCCAGTTCTTCAAATCCCACCATCAGGAAATCACCCCAGGGGGTTGGCAGTTTGGCTTCTGCCACACGTTTAAGCTGCATGTAATTCTCCAGATTATGCTGGCACTATGCGTGCCGTAGCCTGTTGGCTTCTGTATTGCACTATTTTGCCATAAGGCAAGGGTGTTCACCTAATTGCAGCAACGCATTCATTTCCGAATGGCACAAAATTGTCAATTTCCCCGGTGTGCGGATTTTTCAGTTATGATTGTGGGACTTATCGACGAAAGGAGACGCAATGCTGTCTATTGCCAAGCGAACCACTGTAGGCGCAGCACTGTTACTGATTATGCCGGTTTCCGTATGGATATCCGGCTGGAGCTGGCAGCCTGGACAGAATGTCTGGTGGTTAAAATCCTTATACTGGGTAACTGAAACGGTGACGCAACCCTGGGGGATTATCACCCATGTTGTTCTCTGTGCGTGGTTTTTGTGGTGTCTGCGATTTCGTCTGAAAGCTGCTTTTATGCTATTTGCGATCCTGGCGGCGGCTATCTTAATTGGCCAGGGTGTGAAATCCTGGGTTAAAGAGAGGGTGCAGGAGCCCCGGCCATTTGTTCTGTGGCTGGAAAAAACGCACCATGTTCCGGTAGATGAGTTCTACACTTTAAAACGTAAAGATCGCGGACACTTAGTAAAAGAGCAGTTGTCCGGGCAGCAGGATATTCCGCCTTTTTTACGTAAGCACTGGCAAAAAGAGACCGGTTTTGCTTTCCCTTCCGGGCATACCCTGTTTGCTGCCAGTTGGGCGTTACTGGGTGTCGGGTTGTTATGGCCACGCAGGCGCACGCTGACGATTGTGTTCTTACTCGTCTGGGCGACCGGCGTAATGGGCAGTCGTTTGCTTCTGGGCATGCACTGGCCGCGCGATTTGGTTGTTGCGACGCTGATATCGTGGCTGCTGGTAACGCTGGCAACATGGCTTGCACAGCGAATATGTGGACCTCTGACACCGCCCGTCCAGGAGACAAAGGAAATAGCGCAGCGTGAGCAATAACGCAGACCGTGATTGATTTTTCAAATTTAGCCCTCAAATCATACAGCGTAAGGCGCTTTTCCGTTTCGCACTCGTCGTGAAAATGGTAATTTAAAGGGCTTAACGCGGTAAGTTGTACACGATTTATTCGCTCAAACCACATAACGGGAAGTAATGTGAAATATTTACTCATTTTCTTACTGGTGTTGGCGATTTTTGTTATTTCGGTGACATTGGGTGCGCAAAACGATCAACAGGTTACGTTTAATTACCTGCTAGCTCAGGGTGAGTATCGTATCTCCACGCTGCTTGCTGTATTGTTTGCAGCAGGTTTTGCGATTGGTTGGTTAATTTGCGGCCTGTTCTGGCTGAAGGTTCGTGTGTCTCTTGCGCGCGCCGAACGCAAAATTAAACGCCTGGAAAACCAGCTTGCGCCTGCGACCGACGTTGCGGTAACTGCCGACTCGTCGGTTGTGAAGGAATAATTATTTATGTTGGAGTTGTTGTTTCTGCTTTTGCCTGTAGCCGCTGCCTATGGGTGGTATATGGGTCGCAGAAGTGCGCAACAAACAAAGCAGGATGAAGCTAACCGTCTTTCGCGCGACTATGTCGCCGGGGTTAACTTCCTCTTGAGCAACCAACAAGATAAAGCGGTAGATCTGTTCCTCGATATGTTGAAAGAGGATACCGGCACCGTTGAGGCTCATCTCACCCTCGGAAACCTGTTCCGCTCACGCGGTGAAGTCGACCGCGCTATCCGTATCCACCAAACCCTCATGGAAAGTGCTTCGCTGACTTACGAGCAACGTTTGTTGGCTGTACAGCAGTTGGGACGTGACTACATGGCAGCCGGATTGTATGACCGTGCGGAAGACATGTTCAATCAGCTAACTGATGAAACGGATTTCCGTGTAGGGGCATTGCAGCAACTGTTGCAAATCTATCAGGCAACCAGCGAATGGCAAAAAGCCATTGATGTTGCAGAACGACTGGTGAAACTCGGCAAAGATAAACAGCGTATTGAAATAGCGCATTTCTACTGTGAACTGGCCTTGCAGCAAATGGGCAGCGACGATATGGATCGCGCCATGACATTGCTGAAAAAAGGAGCTGCTGCAGACAAAAACAGTGCTCGTGTCTCGATTATGATGGGGCGCGTTTACATGCTGAAGGGAGATTACGCGAAGGCCGTTGAATGCCTGCAACGCGTGATCTCGCAGGATAAAGAGTTGGTCAGTGAAACGCTGGAAATGCTGCAGAGCTGCTACCAACAGCTGGGTAAAAACGATGAATGGGCGGAGTTTTTACGCCGTGCGGTCGAAGAAAACACCGGTGCTGCCGCTGAGTTGATGCTGGCTGATATTCTTGAGGCGCGCGAGGGTACTGATACTGCGCAGGTTTATATTACCCGTCAGTTGCAACGTCATCCGACGATGCGCGTGTTCCATAAACTGATGGATTACCACCTTAATGAAGCGGAAGAAGGGCGCGCAAAAGAGAGTCTGATGGTCCTGCGCGATATGGTTGGTGAGCAGGTGCGCAGCAAGCCGCGTTATCGTTGCCAGAAGTGCGGGTTTACTGCTTATTCGCTGTACTGGCACTGCCCATCGTGCCGCTCCTGGTCAACCATTAAGCCAATTCGCGGTCTGGACGGGCTCTAATTTTTAAAAAAAACTCACTTTAGTTACAACATACTTATTTATTTTTTTTCATCCAGCGCTCAGGCTCCTGAGCCACATCGTTTCGCAGAAATGTAAACGCACCTGTTAATTTTCTATTACCACAGGTAGAATGCACGCCGTTTATCCATTTTGCGCCGTTCGTGCGCCCATCATCAAGAAGGTCTGGTCATGACGTTTACTGCTTCATCTTCTTCCCGCGCAGCTACTGATTCTCCCGTCGTTGTCGCGTTAGATTACTCAAATCGTGATAAGGCATTAGCGTTTGTCGACAGAATTGATCCCCGTGATTGTCGTTTGAAAGTGGGCAAAGAGATGTTCACGCTTTTTGGACCTCAATTGGTACGGGATCTGCAACAACGTGGCTTCGACATCTTTTTGGATTTGAAATTTCATGATATTCCCAACACCACGGCGCATGCCGTCGCGGCAGCTGCTGACCTTGGCGTCTGGATGGTAAACGTGCATGCTTGTGGTGGGGCACGAATGATGACCGCTGCCCGCGAGGCATTACTGCCTTTTGGTAAAGATGCGCCACTGTTAATTGCAGTGACGGTCCTGACCAGTATGGAAGCCAGCGACCTTGCCGATCTTGGTGTGACGTTGTCACCTGCGGAGCATGCTGAAAAGTTGGCGCGTTTGACGCAAAATTGTGGGTTGGACGGGGTAGTATGCTCGGCGCATGAAGCGGTGAGGTTCAAGCAGGCGTTTGGACAGACATTCAAGCTGGTGACGCCAGGCATTCGTCCTGAAGGTAGTGAGGCGGGTGACCAGCGCCGTATTATGACGCCACAGCAGGCGCTGGCCGCTGGTGTGGATTATATGGTGATTGGTCGTCCAGTCACGCAGTCGGAAGATCCGGCGCAAACGCTGAAGATGATCAACGCCTCTCTGAATCGAGGTGCATAAATGAGCGACTCAAACTCTCGACTGGTTTATTCAACTGAGTCCGGACGAATTGATGAACCCAGAGTGGTAGCAGAGCGTCCGAAGGGCGATGGTATTGTTCGCATCCAGCGCCAGACCAGCGGTCGTAAAGGTAAGGGCGTTTGCCTGATTACCGGTATTGATCAAGATGACGCTGCACTGGTTAAATTGGCCGCAGAGCTGAAAAAAAAATGTGGTTGTGGTGGGGCAGTGAAGGACGGCGTAATTGAAATTCAGGGTGATAAACGCGACCTGATAAAATCGCTGCTGGAAGCCAAAGGAATGAAAGTTAAGCTGGCCGGCGGCTAATAAAAAAGCCACGGATACTCTCCGTGGCTTCTCTAATAATACAAACCTGAAAAAGTAAACGTATTATTATATCGAGCCGTTCAACCGTAAATTATTTACCCACCTGGTGGCCGATAATACCACCTACTGCAGCACCACCCAGCGTACCCAGCGTGCTGCCGTCAGTCAGGACTGCACCGCCTATCGCACCTGCACCAGCACCTATCGCAGTGTTACGGTCACGTTTGGACCAGTTAGAGCAGGCACTCAAAGACATTGCTAGTGTAATCGCCAGAATGGCAGCGGTCATTTTTTTGCTCGTTACTAACATAATACTTTCTCCTGAATTATTGAATCACGGAATCCAGTTCACTTTAATGATAGCGCCAAAATAGGACGACTAAAGATATTTCCGCGAAACCGTTTAGCGCAGGACGTTACAATCAAATCCTGAGGTGACTGTTCGCTCCTGTTATATCGCTAACATTAATTCTACGACTTTATCCTGTTAACGACAGGTAAAAAGTCTTAATTGGACTGTCGGATAAGTCTCAGAGAGAAGATGATCTGCCCGCGGACAAATCATCTGCTGAAGTATTATGCGTGAGCATCAATGATATTGACGGTTAAACCCGAGTGTTCAAGTTGCATTTGCACGCTGGCGCTGAGTCTGGAGTCCGTGACTACGCGACTGAATCTGTCTAACGGGCCCAGCGTGTATGGATGAATGGCCTCAAATTTAGAGCTATCGGTGAGTACAATCACCTCAGCGCCTTTTTCCAGAACCGCATTAACCACATCAGAGCGCATCATATCACGCCCGGTGAAGCCGGTGTCAGCCTGCCAGCCGTCAATACCGATAAAGGCTTTACTGAAATGTACCTGCTGAATAAATTGGCGAGTCAGCGGTCCGACCATGCTCTCGCTTTTTTTCTGATAGATCCCACCGAGGAGAATGACTTCACACGGTGTTTCTTTGAGCAGGTGCGCGATGTAGCTACTGACCGTGATGATGGTGACATCTTTTTGTTCTGCCAACGTTCTGGCCAGCAGCGCATTGCTGCTGCCATTTTCAATAAAGACGGATTCACCAGGATTAACCAGTGACGCCGCAAATTCGGCCAGTTCACGTTTAAGGGTGAAATTGGTCATCATGCGCGTTTCGACATCATCACTGTTCAGTGACACCGCAAAACCGTGCGCACGGCGCAAGTAGCTCTGTTTTTCCAGTGTGTTCAGATCCTGTCGAATCGTCACTTCGGAGACACCGGTGATTTTAGCCAGGTCGGCCACGCTCATCTGACCTTTATCGATCACCATCTGCAAAATAGATTGTTGTCGGGAATTCATAGTATTAATTTTTATAGCGATATCGTATCGGAAATTAAACGGTAGCTGCGTTATCTGAAATCTGATGGCTACAGCGACATAACGTGAGTGAAGTCATCAGATTTCCCACGGGGCCTTCGGTTTTTTTGACACAGACGCTGTATCTTCTTTGACCGTATCTAACAGTTCAGCCTTGAGAATTTCGAGATTGTGGATCGCTGAGTGGTAATCGCCTGCAACGAGAATATCCAGCACAGTATCAATGCGCTCGGCCAGACGTTGTGCGTCGGTATCAGACATGGTCATCATCCTAATGTCAAAAAGGTTTGAATTTCATGATGCAGAAATTCATGCCAAAAGAGAAGGGAAAAATAGTATTAACATGAATGATTGGAGAATATTATATATTCTGTGATTACATACAGATATGGTCATCACGTAGTGTCCATTTTTGGCTATTTTTCACGTTTATCCCTTCCACTTTTCTTGTTGCGTTATCGCAATTTTTTATTCAGATGACGTTTATACCAACGTTCAAATGCAGCGGCTGGCATTGGCTTGGCGAACAAAAAACCCTGACGTTCATTGACGCCATTTTTGGTCAAAAAAGCATCCTCTTTCGTACTTTCAACGCCTTCAGCTATCACCTGTAGGTTAAGCGCCTGTGCCACTGCGACAATAGCGCGCACCAGCGACTGTGAAATGGGTTGTTTATGAATATCCCTGACGAACGCCTGGTCCAGCTTAATGGCATCAAGTGGGAAGCGGGCCAGTTGAGACAACGATGAATAACCCGTCCCAAAATCATCTAAATGGATCTGTGCCCCAAGCTGGCTAAATTGCTGAATAACGGACAGTGCCAGGTGTTCGTTTTCAATTAAACTGCTCTCGGTCAATTCGACATCGATAGGGCAATATTCAAAATTGAGATCGTGAAGCACCTGTTTCAGGTCGGTAAACAGCGTCTGATCGGCAAGCTGGCGAGCAGAAACGTTCACGGCCACTCGCAGATTAATCCCTTTATCGCGCCACTTTGCGACCTGACGAACAACGTCGAGAATAACCCAGCGCCCCAGCGGCACAATCAAGCCTGATTCTTCAGCGTAGGAGATAAACTCCAGCGGAGGAATGAGACCACGTTCAGGGGACTGCCAGCGCACCAGCGCCTCCAGACTACGTACTTCACCACGCCATGTTATTTTCGGCTGGTAATGAATCAACAGTTGATCGTTTTCCAGCGCCTTACGCAAGTTGGTATCCAGCCAAAGATACTCAAAGACTCGCTGGTTCATTTCCGGAGAGAAAACGCAGAATTGTCCCCGTCCGCCTTCCTTTGCGGTATACATGGCAGTATCGGCATTGCGAATAACGCTCTCGCAGTCGTGTCCATGCTGTGGTGCAAGGGAAATTCCAATCGAACAACCGGTATAAACCTCAATCAGGCCAATTCGGAAGGGCTGGCGCAAACGGGTCAAAATACGTGATGCCGTGGCTTCCAGCGCCACTTGATATGTTTGAGTCGCGAGGACAATAAACTCATCGCCACCAAAACGGGCCAGTAACTGGTTATCATCAAGACAGCTGAGAATTGCCAGTGACACGCTTTGCAACAGTTGATCGCCGAACATATGTCCGTAGGCATCGTTTACTTTTTTGAAATTATCCAGGTCGAGGTACACAATACCAACCTGGGTATCTCCTGCATTCTCAATGGCTTCAGTGATCAGTTCATGAATCGCATTCCGATTAGGTAATCCGGTAATGGAGTCGGTATTTGCCAGAACTCTCAGGCGTTCCTGAGCACGCCGTTCTTCGGTGATATCGGTACCTGAGCAGATTAGAAATATTTCGTTCTTACCGCTGCCGTTGTGCACAAATTTATTGCGAAACAGAAACAGTCGCTGACCTTTACAGGTCTTCACCCAACGTTCGACTTCATATGAGTTACCTTCGCGAAAGAAAACATCGATGTTGCGTCTGGAGGCTGCGGCTTCGCGTCGACTCATAAACAGCGTGAAGACACTTTGACCAATCACTTCGCGTTCTTTGAGTCCGGTATATTCTTCACACAGGCGATTGAAACGCTGAATGTTCCCCATGCGGTCAAGGATGACAATAACGGAGTTGGCTTCAGAGACCACCTGTTCGGCAAAAGAAAGTCCTTGTGCCAAATCGCGGGCGACCGGAGGGGTATCATCCCAGGCGGATGCACTTCCGGCCCATTCGCGTTTATTTATTTTCCGCCCGACCAGGTGAACAGGGATATCGTCATCTTCAATCGACAGTGTTATTAACAGGCTTGACGTGATGACCGTCATCTCCCGAATGCGGTCGGCTTGCTCAGGTGATAATTCGATGTTTTGGTTCGTTTCTGCCGCTTCGTCAATAGAGAAATGCAGGATGTCGCAATCCTCTGACAAACGCCAGTAGGGGTTATGGGTGCCCACATAGCTATACAACGTAGCCAGCTCCCGAACGTCTTTCATGATGTGTACTATCCCGTTTAAAGCGCATAGAGCCTCAAAAGTAAGGGTAGCCATAATTCAAAGGGTGATGATGGCTGAACATATTGTTTTATTTATATATTTATGTGTAATCCAGATTCAGGAAAAAGCAAAGCCGGCGAACGGAAAATAGTAAAAAATAAATCTGACTGGATGGAAGAAGTGTAGTGCGTGGCAGGCAATTGGTCGGGAAAAAAGAAAACGACCTTTCACAAAAGAGAAAGGTCGTTGAGTTAATGCGTATTATACGGCAGGGCGCGCGATGACGCTGCGGGTTTCCATCCGCACTTCGGCGATGGTGACGTCAATGACATCAGTAACTTTGTAAACCACCTCACCTTTGATCTGGACCGTACCACTTTCCTGGCTACACACCAGTTCATCACGAACCGCGTGCAGGAAGGGGGCCGGAATAAAGGCTACCGCGCCGTTATCAATTAAACGTACACGCATACCACCACGGCTGACATCAATAATCTCGGCCGCAAAGCGGGTGTCGGTGCCGGCTTTGTCATTCAGAAAACGTGCATACAGCCAGTCACCCACATCACGCTCGGCCATGCGGTTCAGGCGGCGACGTTCAGCCATCTGCAAAGTCGTATCATCCTGCGGGCGGGAAATTGTCTCACCTTTGATGATGGCCTTAAGCAAGCGATGGTTGATCATGTCGCCATATTTACGGATAGGCGAGGTCCAGGTGGCATAAGCTTCCAGGCCCAGACCAAAATGCGGACCCGGCTCGGTGCTAATCTCAGCGTAAGACTGGAATCGGCGGATGCGGCTGTCGAGGAAACCGGAAGGCTGCGCATCCAGTTCACGACGCAGTTTACAGAAGCCTTCCAGCGTCAGGACCTCTTCAGCATCAACGTGCATACCATGGGTTTTCAGTAGGGCAGCCAGTGCTTCTGCGTTAGCCGGATCGAATCCCATATGCACGTTATAAATACCAAAGCCCAGCTTGTCGCGCAGTACGCGGGCAGCACAAATGTTCGCCGCAATCATGGACTCTTCCACAATGCGGTTCGCGATGCGGCGCGGTTCCGCCACGATATCCAGTACTTCGCCTTTTTCACCGAGAACAAAACGGTAATCCGGGCGGTCTTTGAATACCAGAGCGTGATTATGGCGCCATTCGCCACGACTGAGACAGATACGGTGCAGCAGATGGATCTGCTGTGCAATTGCGTCATTCTCCGGCTGCCAGTCACCCGAGCCTTCAAGCCAGTCAGAGACGTTGTCGTAGGCCAGCTTCGCTTTCGATTCAATCGTTGCTGCGAAGAAGGTGATATTGTCTTCGATCGTGCCGTCAGCAGTGATGCTCATGCGGCAGGCCAGAACCGGGCGAATTTCGTTAGCACGCAGAGAACACAGATCGTCCGAAAGCTCGCGCGGCAACATTGGGATGTTGAACCCCGGCAGGTAGTTGGTAAATGCACGAATTTTTGCAATGTTATCCAGCTTACTGCCTTCAGCAATCCAGGCGGTAGGATCGGCAATCGCGACGGTTAACTGCAATTTACCGTCCGTTTGTTCTTCGGCGTAAAGCGCGTCATCCATGTCCTGCGTACTGGCGCTGTCGATGGTGACGAAGTTCAGTGCGGTTAAGTCCTCGCGCACCAGACCCTCATCCAGCATCTCAGTGGCGATGCCATCGGGTGCTTCTTTTTCCAGATTATGGCGAGCCAGTGTGACCCACCACGGAACGAAGTGATCGTCAGCGAAGGTAATAAATTGGGTTAACTCGGCGTAGAAGGTGCGGTCGCCTTTTAACGGGTGGCGACGCATTTCTGCAACAGCCCAGTCACCTTCTTTAAATTCATGTTCAACGCCACGCGCGGCGCGGCAGGGAATCGCATCTTTCAGGAGCGGATGATCCGGCACAATGGACAGGCGGTCATTCTTACCCTGAACTTTGCCCACGAAGCGCGTCAGGAACGGCTCGATCAGTTCTTCCGGTTCGGCAGATTCGCGATCTTTTTCCGTATGGATAACCGCCACAATGCGGTCGCCATGCATCACTTTTTTCATCTGCGGCGGTGGAATGAAATAGCTTTTTTGTGCATCGACTTCCAGGAAGCCAAAGCCTTTTTCCGTGGCTTTTACCACCCCTTCAGCACGTGGCGTCTGGGAATGTAGTTGCTGTTTAAGCTGCGCTAGCAGCGGGTTGTCCTGAAGCATAATTGTCTATTTTCGTGGCTGAAAGAGCGGCTGACAGTTTTACGCGAATCTGCCAGTCGCAGCAAGCGCTCTTTCAGCAAGTGGATCGGTTAATACGTCTCGCCCAACGCGATCTTCAAACGATTTAACCATCCGCACAATCCGCTCCAGGCCAGTACGTTAATTGCCTGTTCTGAAGATATACCCTGGTCGAGTAACGGAGTAAGCAGTGCGGCGCTAAAGCGATCGGGCGCCCGGGTTAGCCATTGTACCGCCTGCAGGGTGACGCGCTCAACCGGATGTCGTTGCTCCCAACGCTGTATTTGGCGCTCATCCTGGCGAAGTACGGTAATAATCTCAGTGAGCTCAGTGGCTGAGAGGGCGTACTCATTGAAGCAGGACACGCTACCGTTAATCCGCGATGTGAACAGCGTGGTCAGAGAAAATGTCCGTGATTGCACATCGCTGTGTAATGTGCTGGTAAAAAGCGCTTCAAATAACGCCAGTTCTTCAGGTGAGTGTTGCAGTAATGGCCTCAGCGCTTGCAACACAATGGGAGTATGGCTGGCATGTGCTTCTGCGCCGGCAAGATGTTTTTCAATTGGCAGGTCGGCGGTGTGCCACTGTGCTTCTTCTGCACTAAAGGGGGATGCCTCGGCAAATTGCTGAATATCAAGGCCTGGAATGCGTCGCACAGGATGGCCAAACCAGGCTTGAAACAACGCAACGACGCGGGCCTGAAAGCCGACAAAGCCAACGATTTGATTCATCAGAACACTGTCGCTGGTCGTGAGGCCAACCGCCTCCAGATGCTGGCGATCGCGTGAGCCGATGACGTCCGGAGAGCTGGCTAGCTGGCGAGCATATTGGGTGATTTGCGCCAGTCGGTGGTTGCTTTCCCTGGATGAATTAGGGCCAGGAAGGGGGGTCAGACGTGCAGCATAATGATTACATAAACGCTGTACGCCACAAACCTGTGCGACGGTTAAAGCGGTACTCATACGTTCATAGGCACTGAACGTGTGCATTGAGTCCAAAGAAACATGCACTGGGAAAAGAAGTTGAGCAAGTTTACGGGCAGGTTCTAACCAGGACTGAAAGGGTAAAAGCGCAACGGCAGGTATCGTCAGATCCAGCAAAAATCGGTCCTCTACGTGTGCGGCTTCGGGCACCAACGGTAGAACATCTTGCGGATATGTACTGGACTGTGTCTCATGATACCAGTGGCTTTTGCCTTCAATTCGGCGTTGTTCCATGGGCGTTCCTTGGTCTAAAAAGTGGCGACCCGGATACGTCGTCATACCTGTACGCCGGATCGTTTGCGCTGCGATATCCTGACGTAAGCGAATGAGGTGATGAAAGATTGTTAAGTGATAATAAATATCAGAAAAGCATATATAGCCACGAGCGAAGGAGAAGGGAGAGGAAAATAATGGGCGACGGAGCGTCGCCCATAGAGGAAGTCTGAAAGATTATTTCAGTTCCAGTTCGTTCATTGCGGCGATGCTGAAGCCGCCGTCAACGTGAACGACTTCACCGGAGATACCGGCGGACAGGTCTGAGCACAGGAATGCCGCAGAGTTGCCCACATCTTCAATGGTAACGGTACGACGAATCGGCGTAACCGCTTCGCAATGTGCCAGCATTTTACGGAAATCTTTGATACCGGAAGCCGCCAGAGTACGGATTGGGCCGGCGGAGATTGCGTTCACACGCACGCCTTCAGGACCCATCGCGTTAGCCATATAACGAACGTTGGCTTCCAGAGAGGCTTTCGCCAGACCCATTACGTTATAGTTCGGGATCGCGCGCTCTGCACCCAGGTAGGACAGCGTCAGCAGTGCAGAACCAGGGTTCAGCATTGAACGGCATGCTTTTGCCATTGCAACAAAGCTGTATGCGCTGATGTCATGAGCAATTTTAAAGCCTTCGCGGGTGACCGCATTCACGTAGTCGCCATCCAGCTGGTCAGCAGGTGCGAAACCGATGGAATGTACGAAACCGTCGAATTTCGGCCAGACTTTGCCCAGTTCAGCGAACATGGTGTCGATGCTGGCGTCTTCAGCCACATCACACTGCAGTACGATGTTGGAACCCAGCTGAGCGGCAAATTCTTCCACGCGGCCTTTCAGTTTGTCGTTCTGGTAGGTGAACGCCAGTTCAGCGCCTTCGCGGTGCATCGCCTGTGCGATACCGTAGGCGATGGACAGTTTACTGGCAAGACCGGTCACCAGAATGCGCTTACCGGAAAGAAAACCCATAGCTTTAATCCTTATAGTCATTACTTATTTTTTTAGCAATCAATGAGTTATGATTGCAATTTCAAGGTCACTCGAAATTGGTGTGAAATTATATCCCACTCTTTGCCCCTTGTGTCACGATCTTTCTCTGCTATTCACCAGACGGTGAGCAGCAGTAATCGGCATTTCAGAGGGCAGGGAATCGTTGTCAGCACCTGGTGGCCTGTCACTATTCATTGCACGTGAGGAGTATATCACTCCCCCCTGGTTCTGCCTCATCCAACCAGAGAAGAGCAGGGGTATAAGGTGAAAATACAAGGCGTCAGAGGGTTAAAATGGTATGATCTGACCTCTAGTCGATGTTTTAACACATATCAATGTAAGAACATTCTTAAAACAAAAAATATGACCATATTCATTTAGTTATGATATATTGTTTTTATCGATCAATATCGATTCATTGATCGATATTATTGATTGATTATGATTAAAAGTGCATTATCAGGACGTTATGATCAATTGGAGTGGTCTTATGCACTATCATTTCATCGCGGAACCGATGAGAGACACAACAGATAAGTTGCTGGGTGTTGAGATGCTCGCCCGCTTCACCTCTGAGACGGTTCATCCGTTACACGCAGATTCCATCATTTCGGCATGGAGTAGCGAACAAAAACGTAATTTCATGCTTGAGCAAATTCGGTTAATTGCAGAAAAGCGTAATTGGTTCGAGAACAATAATCTGCTCTGTACGCTAAGCCTTATTGATGAAATGGCGCTATTAGCAATTGGTGATCCCGTCATTAAGTCGGCCTTGCATTCCATGCCCTTTATTGCGCTGGAACTCTCAGAACGCTTTCTGTCGAATACAGTTTGCCTGAACAACCTGCTGATTAATTCGCTGAGTGATGGTCCAAATGCCTTGTGGCTGGGCGATCTCGGATCTGGCAGTATTGGCGCGAGTCCGCTGGTGTGCGGCCGTTTTGACGTTGTGAAAATGGATCGCGACTTCTTCCTGTCACAGGTAGAAAAAACAATTTTCCCGGTGTTGATTAAAAATATCAGGGGATATTGCGAGCGCGTTGTGGTTGAGGGGATAGATACGACCCATCTTATCGAGGAGGTCTGCACCGCCGGCGTTTGGGCGATGCAGGGTGAAATTTTCCCGTCAGTCACGTTCTCTGAGGTTGACGCGCTACTCTTGCCCCGGTTTTGTCACTGATGACAGAACGGATAGCCCTCCCGTCCTGGTGGGCTATTATCTGATTAACGGTCTTTCCGCCAGGCATCGGCGGTAAGCGCCTCGCCAAAATGCCCTGCAATAAGACGACGAGTCAGCTCATGTAGCGGAGAGGCCAGCACGTCCGCCGTACTGCCGCGCTCGACAACTTCGCCCTGATGCATGACTAACACCTGGTCGCTGATGTGTTTCATCATCCCAATGTGTTGGGTCACATAGATATACGAAATCCCCTGTTTTTCCTGTAATTCCAGCATCAGGTTGATGAGTTGCGATCGCATCGACATATCCAGAGAAGCCAGCGCTTCGTCGGCGATAATAACTTTTGGCCGCAAAATCAGCGCACGGGCAAGGCCCAGACGCTGTTTTTGCCCTGGGGCCAGCATATGCGGATAGTAGCTAACATGATCGGGTAGCAGACCCACCATACGCATAGTTTCCACAATCTGTTTGCGGCGCTGTTCAGGCTCCAGATCGGTATTCAGGCGTAACGGAAAATCGAGGATCTGTGAGATACGCTGCCGTGGGTTTAGCGACGTTGACGGATCCTGGAAAATCATGCGAATACGCTGACTACGAAATGAATAATCGCCATATTTTAGCGGATGATCGTCAATCAGCAGCTCGCCGCTGGTCGGCTCAACCATCCCAGCCAGCATTTTCGCCAGCGTGGACTTGCCTGAGCCGTTCTCGCCAATAATAGCGAGCGTTTGACGTTCACGCAGCGTAAAGCTCAGCGGTTTAACGGCTTCGACGGTCTGGCGGCGAAATAATCCCGTCCGGTAGCGGAAGGTTTTGCTCAGATTACGCACTTCGAGCAGGGTTTCTACCATCTCACTCTCTCTCCATATTCAGCGGGAAATGACAGGCGTAGAGATGATTCTTTGCTCCGGTCAACCTTGGGGTTTCAATGCATTCGCGCTGTGCATAAGGGCAACGCGGCCCCAGACGACAGCCGATGGGCAACTGTTCTAACAACGGAATTGCTCCTGGCATGGTATTCAGGCGGCTTTTATGCGGCATTGCGCTACCAAAATCAGGAATGGCGCGAATCAGCGCTTGCGTATAAGGGTGATGGGGTATCGTCACCAAATCTTTACTGGGCGCGGTTTCCACCGTTTGTCCGCAGTACATTACGTTGATTTTGTCTGCCCATTGGCTGAGCATTTGCAGGTCATGGCTGATCAACAAAATGGTGGTATTGCTGTTTTGATTCAGTCGAGTCAGCAGACGAAAAATTTGCGCCTGGGTTGTGGGTTCCATCGCATTGGTGGGTTCATCTGCAATCAGCAGGCGAGGTTGGTTTGCCAGTGCGATGGCGATCATGACCTTCTGGCACTCGCCGTCGGTCAGCTCATAAGGGAAACTGCGCATGGCATCTTTATGATCTTTTATCCCGACGCGGTGCAGCAGTTCAATCGCGCGGCGTTTGCGCCAGCCGATACGTTGCCACCAGCGCCCCTTGTAAGTCCAGGCGGGAATGTTTTGCATCAGTTGGCGTCCAATACGTTCAGACGGATCCAGACAAGACTGTGGCTCCTGAAAGATCATGGACACGTTATGGCCGACCAGCTTACGTCGCTCGCGGGCGGAAAGGCGCAACAGGTCGATATCATCAAAACGCATGCGGTCCGCGGTAACGCGCCAGTTATCTTTGGCGACGCCGCAGATGGCCTTAGCGATCAAACTTTTACCTGAACCCGATTCACCGACCAGTCCACGGATCTCACCTTCGTTTAGCGTCATGCTGACGCGGTCCACTGCTTTCACCCAGTCGTCACCGGTCCTGAACTCGATAGTCAGGTTGCGGATATCCAGTAATGGCATTATTCCACCCCCGCAATAATTGCGCGGCGTACGCCGTCACCTAACAGATTTACCAGCAGCACACTTATCATAATTGCCGCTCCGGGCAGCATGACGGTCCACGGCGCAACATAGATCAACTCCAGCGCATCGCCGAGCATGGCGCCCCATTCTGGGGAGGGCAGTTGTGCGCCGAGATCAAGGAAGCCCAGGGCGGCGATATCCAGAATCGCCATTGACAGTGCTCGGGTGATTTCAGTGATAAGACCGGCAGTGATATTCGGCAGAATCGCAAACCACAGGATATTGAGCGTGCTCGCGCCATCCAGACGAGCAGCAATGACATACTCTTTTTCCAGCTCGTCATGCACCATGCTGTAGACGGAGCGCACCATACGCGGCAGTAAAGCCAGCCAGACGGCGAACATCGCATGCGTCAGATGTGGCCCGGCAAAAGCCACCACAATAATGGCCAGCAGTAGCGATGGAATTGACAGCAGGGTATCCAGAATGTGGTTCAGCACCGCTGAGCGTAGTCCGTGCGTTGCCCCGGCAACCACGCCCAGCAACAGACCGCAGAGTGTGGCGGCGAGGGTAACGACAAACGCACCGCCAACGGTCGGGGCCGCGCCGCTGAGCAGACGGCTTAATACGTCGCGGCCCAGATCGTCGGTTCCGAGGAAGAATGACACTTCGCCATAACGTGACCAGGACGGTGGCAACAGTTGGTAGCCAAGAAATTGCTGATCGATGCCGTAAGGGGCAAACCAGCCACCAAACACACACAGAATGACTAGTCCCGCACAACCGTACAGACCTACCATCGCAGAAGCATCGCCATAAAAATTACGCCATGCGGTGCGTAGCGTTCCGGGTGGGCGCTTCTCGCTATATACGCTATCGTAAGGCATACCATTCCTTATGTTTCAGCGGGTTAGCCATAGCACCCAAAATATCAGAGATGACGTTAACGATAATAACCAGGGAGCCAATCACCATCACACCCGCCGAAATAGCGGCGTAGTCTTGCTGGCGAATTGCGTTAATCAACCAACGTCCCAGCCCTGGCCAGCTAAAGACCATCTCGGTGATCATCGCCAGCGTCAGCATGGTGGAAAACTGTAATCCAAGACGAGGAATGACCGGCGGAAGTGCGTTGTGCAATACGTGGCGACGCAGAATGGTGAAGCGTGACAAACCGCGCGTGGCTGCCGCTTTGACATAGTTCTGATCGAAGACCTCAATGGTGCTGATACGCATCAGGCGAATGACCTCCGTGGTGGGCGCGACGGAAAGCGTCAATACCGGAAGCACCATATGACGGATTGCGCTGACCAACATTTCGTCGCGCCAGGGGGAGTCAGAGATCCACGCATCAATAATGGCGAAACCGGTCACCGGTTTTACTTCGTAAAGTAGATCGAAACGTCCCGAAACGGGTAACCAGCCGAGAGTCAGTGAGAAGAGGAGCGTCAGCAGCAGCGCCAGCCAAAAAACGGGAATGGAAAACCCCATCAGAGCCAATGCGCTGATGCAGCGATCCTGCCATTTATTACGTGTGATGCCGGCCAGCATGCCGATGGGGATCCCGACCATCAGCGCAAACCCAAAGGCAAGAATACACAGCTCCATCGTGGCTGGGAAAACCTCTTTCAGCTGTTCTGAGATTAACTGACCGTTAATACTGGAAACGCCAAAATCCCAGTGGATCAGACCGTTGAACCAGAATATCCAGGCGTTCCACAGCGATGCGCCTTGTAACGGCGCATGGGGGGTGAAGTAGCTCAGGCTGAACCCAATGAATGTCAGGAAGAACAGGGTGACCAGCAGCAATAAGAAGCGACGCAGGGTGAAGATAATCATGGTTTTTTCACCTCATCAGTCTTTTCCCTGGAAACCCCGGCAAAGGAAGCATTCCCGAACGGACTTAGCACCAGACCTTTGATGTCATAGCGGTAAGCCTGTAGACGCAATGATGAGGCCAACGGCAGGATCGGCAACTCTTGCGCCAGGATATTTTGTGCTTCGTCATAGGCGTCAATACGCGAGGAGAGCTGCTGCGAAGACAGCGCTTTGCGTAAAATGCTGTCGAACTGCGGATTGCACCAGTGCGCGAAGTTAGTCTGTGAGTTGATGGCGGCGCAACTGAGCAACGGTCGGAAAAAACTGTCAGGATCGTTACTGTCCGTCGCCCAACCGGACAACGTCAGATCATGGTTCATATCCATTAATCGCGCCTCCTGAAAACGACCTTCAACCGGGATGATCTTCACTTTCACACCCACCTGCGCCATATCTGCCTGGATCAGTTCCGCTGTTTTCAGCGGACTCGGATTCCAGGCCTGAGAGCTGGTCGGGACCCACAGTTGCAACGTCAGGTTCTCAAGTCCCAGTGCTTTTAGCTGCTCACGGGATTTAGCCGGGTTGTATTCAGTAATCTTAGCTTCGTTGTCATAAGCCCACGAGGCGCGGGGCAAAATAGATGCTGCAGTTTCTGCCGTACCGTAGTAGATAGACTGCATCAGACGCTGGTTGTTAATGGCCAGTGCCAGCGCATGCCGCACTGCGGGGTTATCCAGCGGCGGTTTATTGGTGTTGAATGCCAGATAGGCAATGTTCATTCCAGGACGCAGCGTCAGGCGCAGGCGTGGGTCATCACGTAATATGGTGAGCTGACTGGCCGCGGGCCAGGCCAGAACGTCGCACTCCCCGGTCAGGAGCTTTGATAACCGTCCGGTGCCGCCTGAACCGAGATCCACAACGACCTGTGGCATCAGGGGCGTGCCGCGCCAGAATTTTTCGTGACGTTGTAGACGAATATATTGCCCCGCGCGGTTTTCTGAAAGCAGGAACGGTCCGGTACCGACAGGCTGCCTGTCGAGTAATTCCTGGCGATCCTGTTTGGCCAGTTGTGTGGCATATTCAGCCGACATTACAGAGGCATAGTGTGTCGCCAGATGCCACAGGAAGGAGGCATCTGGCTGAGTCAGACGAAATTCAACCGTGTTGTTATCCAGCTTGCGCACGCTTTGCACGTTATCAGCGAATTGCAGGCTATCGAAGTAGGGAAAGCTGCTGCCATTGACGTTGTGCCACGGATGGTGACGGTCAAATATGCGCTCAAAGGTAAATACCACATCATCTGCATTTAGCTTACGGGTAGGCTTAAACCAGGCCGTCTTTTGAAACGAAACGTCGCGGCGCAAGTGGAAACGGTAGGTTGCGCCGTTGTCCAGCACTTCCCAGCTCTCAGCCAGTTCTGGCACCAGTCGGTAGGTGTACGGATCCACATCAAGTAGCCGGTCATAGAGTTGGGCTGCCAGAGTGTCGACAATCAGGCCGCTGCTCGCTTTCTGTGGGTTGAATGTATTGACTTGCCCGCTGACGCAATAGACAAAGCCGCTGTCACGAATATCAGCGTGCGTGGTCTGCAGAGGCGCGGCAACAGCCTGACCACTCAGAAGTCCAGCCATTACGATCAGAGTTGATAAAACCAGGCGCATAATTTTAAGGGACTATGAATAAAGAAGCTATCTTACTAATATTTAATGACATTCGCCATTACCGTTTGAGTTTGGGGGCAACCATACAGTTAGTTGCAAATTCTACGTCGCGGCCTGGTCAATATTCATACCAGCGCTCCACTTTGAATATAACTCATAAACTATCTTAGCATTTTCATGCCTCATCTGACCCGTAATAAACGAAGCGCGAGTTTCATGAGGGTATAGCTATGCCAAATTTATGTGCTGGGGTGTCGCAAGTACCGAAACGTAAGGAAGGGATAGCGTTAAAGAGATTCGGGAAGGAGGACAGAAATCATATGCATGCTGAACTATAATCATTCAGGTAGTGGTTTATGTTAAATACAGAGCATCAATGCCAAAATATCTAATTATTTCATTGTATTAATTACTCATTTATTTAACGTCTTTATTTTCTACACCCGGCGTATGTTAATGATTTCTATTGGTTATTACAGGTGATTTGACTATCCGGTTATCAATGACCTTCTTGTGGCCATCTAACCATTAATGGAATGATTACTATGAAGCAATTACTTGGTTTTGCTTGTTCACTGATCCTTTTATCGGGCCCCGTTTTTGCGACTCCGGCCCCAGAATGTGTGAAGGTGAACAAAGCGCAAATCGAAGCGCTATTCGACAAGTGGAATGAATCACTGAAAACGGGTAACGCGAAGACAGTATCTGAAAATTATCTTAGTGATGCAGTATTACTTCCCACGGTGTCGAATAAAGCCCGCTTAACAGATGCTGAGCGTGAGGATTATTTTGAACATTTTCTGGCAAAGAAACCGACCGGGAAAATTGACAGTCGTACCATTCGTCTTGGCTGTAATAAGGCGATTGATGCTGGCACCTATACCTTCACCTTCGCAGACAAATCGACTGTTTCGGCCCGTTATACGTTTACTTACGCATGGGATGGGAAGGCGTGGAAAATTTCCACCCACCACTCTTCAGCAATGCCTGAAGGGTAACAGAACAGATACGTAGGGGGCGGGGATTCACCGCTCCCAGGTGTATTGCGGGCTTGATTAACCAGGGCTAACCGCCCAGACCGTTCCATGATCAAAGAGGCCTGGTAACTATCTATCTTAACGCCTTGTAAATCGACGCCCCGAATATCTAAATCACCCAGTTCAGAATTGGTCAGATCGCAATGCGTGAAGTTCGCTGCTCGCCAGTTAAACGACCAACTTATTCGCCGATAGCGTTAGCCTGACGGGCGTACAGGTATGCGGTTGCTCTGGACACTCCCAGATGCTGCGCCACTGTATCCATGGATTTTCGTACGTTCAGTAAACCTTCCTTACGCAATTGTTGAATCAGTACCTTTCTGTCTTCTGTTTTCAGCGCTCGCGCCGTTGTTGCACGTTCAGCCGCAAAGTTATCAATACGCTGGCGAATCACTTCATTACTGCCAGGATCGAGGTGTTCGCTGACAGGTGAGCACTCGGTTTCAGTAAACCGTGCAAGCGCACTCTGCATCCCGCGAAATAGCGTCATATCAACATTCAGGCATAGCGCCGCGATGTATTTGCCTTGTTCGTCCTTGATGCCAATAGAGGTACTTTTTACCGGGCGACCATCAGCAAACTGATTGCTGTAGTTGGCAACGATGCTAGGAAAATCAGGTGATGCGATCCGCGCCAGTCCAAGCTCCGTTGCGGGCTGGCCAGCTTTGCGACCAGACAGATTATTATGTATGGATAAGATCGCATGCTCAGGGTTCTTGAGGTCATGAACCACAACCTCGCAAAACGGAGAGAAGGTATCGCTCAGTCCTTTGGCGATGGTTTCAATTTGATTGAGTAGCGAGTTATCGTCGGTTTTTGGCATGCCAGTCTCCTGCAGTGATGCCTGTTGCCATTATGGCGGCCAGTTTACAGCGTCCTGGGGCTTCTTTTCCAGACTGGAACAGGCGTATAGCGATAAGGTATCTGCACCGCAGATACCTTAATGAGATTACCCTGCAAGGAATTCACTGTAGCGGTTGATATCAACATTGCCACCGCTGATGATAATGCCGATTCTCTTTCCCCGAAGGCCTGCTTTTCGCGCTCTCGCGGCGGCAAAACCAAGGCAGCCTGTTGGCTCCACGACCATTTTCATTCGTTCCGCGATAAATTTCATTGCGGCAATTAATTCATCATCTGAAACCGTCAGAATATCGTTAACATGTTTCTGGATCAGTGGAAAGGTATGCTGTCCTAGATGTTGGGTTTGCGCGCCATCTGCAATGGTTTTCGGCGTATCGATGTGCACAATTTTGCCACTGCGAAACGACTGTTGACCGTCGTTGCCTGCCTCAGGTTCCACACCATAGATAAGACAATCAGGGGACAAGTGTCGCGCGGCCAGTGCGGAACCAGATAGAAGACCGCCACCACCCAGACAAACAAAAAGGGCATCCAGTGCACCAACTTCTTCAATCAGTTCTTTCGTGGCGGTACCCTGGCCTGCAATAACGTGCGGGTGATCGTAAGGTGGGATCAGCGTTAGTCCCTGTTTTTCTGCCAGATCCCGGCCAATTTTTTCACGATCTTCAGTATAACGGTCGTACATCACGACATGTCCGCCATACCCTTTCGTGGCAGCAACCTTAGCGGCTGGCGCATCGTGCGGCATGATAATTGTCGCCGGAATACCCAGTAATTTTGCGGACAGGGCAATTGCCTGAGCATGGTTTCCGGATGAAAAAGCCACGACGCCGGCTGCTCTCTGTTCTGGTGTAAACTGGCGCAAAGCATTCATCGCGCCGCGAAACTTAAATGCCCCCATCCGCTGGAAGTTTTCGCATTTGAAGAAAACGTCAGCACCAAACTCTTCATTCACCGTTCGTGATGTCATAACCGGTGTCTTGTTCGCATAACCTGCGATACGCTCAGCGGCCGCGGCAACATCGTGGTAATCAGGTAGTGTCATTTCAGTCATTGTTGTTCACCTGTAACAGTTAATAGTCACACTTGTTGTGCTAACGCAATGGCTTCAATTTCTACGGCAAAGCCGTAATGAAGCTCTGCAACGCCAGCGACAGCACGGGCTGGACGGGAATCACCGATCCATTCGCCGTAGATCCGATTAAACGTCGGCCACTGATTAATGTCCGTGACATAGACGCGTACCGAAACCAGGTGCTGACGGGAAACGCCGGCTCCTGCCAGACAAGCATCAACATTCTGTAGAGCCAGTCTGGTCTGCTCTTCAAAAGAAGCATCCGCTTTTCTTTCGCCATTAGTCGTGACAGGTAGCTGTCCAGAAATGAAAACGAATCCTCCGGCAGTCACACTATGTGAGTAATGGCCTGCTGGCGGGAAGCTATCCGTCGTTGTGTTCTGGGTAATATTGGTGGGCATGGTTCAATCTCCAGCTTAAGTATTGATGATTCATTTAGTATAAAATAATACTGTTTGTATTATTTTATACACCATCGTCATCCTGGCATCCAGTCTCTTTTTTCAACGACATGGCCCTGTGGACGACGTAAAACGATCGGCATACCCGCTGAAATGCTTGTATAACGTTAGGATTTATGGCTGTGAGGTCGGGCAGGAATGATGAGTGCGCAGAAATGATTTTTTGCTTTTACTCGTGGTCGGGAGTTCAGCTGCAATTCACCGACAATTGTATAAATTGATACTTTATGTATTGGTTGTGTTGACGCCCGCAATGCCCACTTCTGGCGCGAAGTGGGCAGGGGCAAGATCAGAAAGCAGGCTCGGGAAGTATTTTATTTAAGCAACTTTGACATTAAATCAGGGAACGCTGGTACATCTGTTTCCAATGAGAACGCAGGGTTAATAGCCTTACGGGCAATCAGTCCGTCAATAAATGCAAACAGAATGATGGTTATCGCTTGTGGGTTAATATCCCGACGAAACTCTCCTGCGGCGATACCTTGCGCAATTATTCCCGCAATGCTTTGTCGCATGATGTTATCACTGGCGATAAACGCTTCCCTCAGTTCCGGGTTGCGTGCCGATTCGGCCATGATCTCTATCCAAAGGTTGTGCGTGACAGGGTAACCGACATCGCTTATGCAAGAAACGACCTGCTTGCAAAGACGATCAAAAAACGATCCGCTACAGGGCTCATTATGGGCAGCCAGCGCAGTGTTTTGCTCTTCCAGAACGATTGCCCGAATAAGCTCATCCTTACTTTTGAAGTAAGTGTACATTATGCAAGAATGATGATATGTGGGAACCGTTAAACGGTACTATTTCAATGTGCTTTGTGGAGGATTTTGCACATGAAGGCGCTTAACGGTTGGTAATGCATCGCTAAATCTGGTGTTTTTTAAGCAACGCGCGGAGCTGATGGTACGTCAGCCCAAGCAGTTCGGCGGCCTTTTTCTGGTTAAATTTTGCCTGTTGTAGGCTGGTTTGCAGAAACGTCTTTTCTTGCTGTTGCTGGAATGCGCGCAGATCCAGCGGTAACGTTGCCGCTGTAGAGTGGGTTTCCTGCTGCTGAACGCCTGTAGTGTGGCGCTTAAACGGATCTATCACTACCTCGTCCAGCGGATAATCGCTGGTACCATGTCGGTATACCGAGCGTTCAACAACGTTTTTCAATTCGCGGATATTGCCCGGCCAGCGATAGTGGAGAAGTATTTCTCTGGCTTGTGTGCTAAAACCGGGAAACAGCGGTAATCCAATCTCGCGGCACATTTGAATCGCAAAATGTTCGGCCATCAACATGATGTCGCTTTTACGCTCCCGTAAAGGTGGAAGTTGCACGACATCAAAGGCCAGTCTATCCAACAGGTCTGCGCGGAAAGTACCTTCACTGACCATTCTCGGTAAGTCGGCATTGGTGGCACAGACCAGGCGCACGTTAACCTGCAGCGGCTGGCTACCGCCTACGCGCTCGAGCTCTCCATACTCAATAACGCGCAGCAATTTCTCCTGTACCAACATCGGTGCGGTTGCCAGTTCATCAAGAAAAAGTGTGCCACCGTCGGCGCGCTCGAAGCGGCCAGGATGGCGTTTTTGCGCTCCGGTAAAAGCACCAGCTTCATGGCCGAAGAGTTCGGAATCGAGTAAATTTTCGTTCAGCGCCGCACAATTAAGAGAAATAAACGGTCCTTGCCAACGAGTGGAAAGGTAGTGCAGACGGTTGGCGATTAACTCTTTTCCTGTGCCACGCTCACCGATTACCAGCACGGGTTTTTCCAGGGGGGCCAGATGGGAGACTTGTTCCAGCACTTCAATGAAGCTGTTTGCTTCCCCCAGAAGAGTATCTTTGTATCCTGCCATGATGAAATTCACCATTTGTTAGTGTTATTCACCAATTTACCCTAATTATCTCGTCAGGTAAAATTAGATATTATCTTCAAAATCAATAATATAAAAAGTTGGCACGACAAGTGCATTATGGAAGCAGCAGGGCATTGCCCGATATCAGAACAGTAAGTGAGGATTACATTATGGGTATTTTTTCTCGTTTTGCCGACATCGTGAACGCCAATATTAATGCGTTGCTGGAAAAGGCCGAAGATCCGCAGAAACTGGTGCGGTTGATGATTCAGGAAATGGAAGACACGCTGGTTGAGGTTCGATCTAACTCAGCGCGTGCACTGGCAGAAAAAAAACAGCTGTCCCGCCGGATTGAACAGGCCAGTGCGCAGCAGGCGGAGTGGCAAGAAAAAGCTGAGCTGGCGCTGCGTAAAGAGAAAGAAGATCTGGCGCGTTCTGCATTAATTGAAAAGCAGAAACTGACCGATTTAATTGCCTCTCTGGAGCATGAAGTGACGCTGGTTGACGATACGCTGGCGCGGATGAAAAAAGAGATTGGTGAGCTGGAAAATAAACTCAGTGAAACCCGGGCTCGTCAGCAGGCATTGATGTTGCGTCATCAGGCGGCGAGTTCTTCTCGTGATGTCCGTCGTCAGTTGGATAGCGGCAAACTGGATGAAGCAATGGCCCGCTTCGAATCTTTTGAGCGCCGTATTGATCAGATGGAAGCGGAAGCCGAAAGCCATAACTTCGGTAAGCAAAAATCTCTGGATCAGCAATTTGCTGACCTGAAAGCAGATGATGAAATCAGCGAGCAGCTGGCGCAGCTTAAAGCCAAAATGCAGCAAGACAAGCAATAATAACATCTGGCGGTGCCCGAACGCGCCGCCGCTCATCACCTGTAAGGAGTACTCATGAGCGCGCTATTTCTGGCCATTCCGTTAACTATCTTTGTGCTGTTCGTTTTGCCGATCTGGCTGTGGCTGCATTACAGCAATCGTTCCAGCCGTGGTGAACTGTCGCAAAGCGATCAGCAACGTCTGGTAGAGCTCAACAATGATGCACAGCGTATGCGTGAACGTATTCAGGCGCTGGAAGATATCCTTGATGCCGAACATCCAAACTGGAGGGACCGCTAATGGGGGGCGTTAACCTGAACAAAAAGCTGTGGCGTATCCCGCAGCAGGGCATGGTTAAAGGGGTCTGTGCTGGTATTGCGCACTATCTTGATGTCCCCGTGAAGCTGGTAAGGATCCTGGTGGTACTGTCAGTCTTTTTTGGTCTGGCCTTTTTCACCGTAGTTGCCTATATCGTGTTGACGTTTGTGCTGGACCCAATGCCGGACAACGTCGTATCCGGCGACCAACAGCCATCAAGCGGGGAACTGCTAGATTCCGTCGATCGTGAACTGGCCGCGAGTGAAAAGCGTTTGCGTGAAATGGAGCGTTATGTGACATCGGACACCTTCACATTGCGCAGTCGTTTCCGTCAATTGTGAGGATTGAAATGAATAATCGCTGGCAACGTGCCGGGCAAAGGGTTAAGCCGGGCTTTAAAATAGCAGGCAAGCTGGTACTTTTGACTGCGCTTCGCTACGGCCCCGCAGGTGTTGCGGGGTGGGCGGTGAAATCAGTGGCCCGCCGTCCGTTAAAAATGTTGCTGGTGTTGGTACTGGAGCCATTATTGAGCAAGGTTGCCAGGAAAATTTCCCAACGCTACGGCCAGTGATAGCATGCTCGCAATATTTCCTTAAGATCAAGTATATAGTGTTAGGTGACTTTCCATCATTTAACGGAACGATACTATGTTGAAAAAAGGAGTATTCGCACTAGCGCTGGTCATCGGGATGCCGGTATTTGCGGCCGAGCACTGGATTGATGTTCGTGTTCCTGAACAATATCAGCAGGAACACCTTCAGGGGGCCATCAACATCCCTTTAAAGGATTTGCAGGCACGAATTGCGGCAGAAGTCCCTGATAAGACCGACACCGTGAAGTTGTATTGCAACTCAGGTCGTCAATCCGGGATGGCAAAAGATATGCTGACCGGGATGGGCTATACACAGGTAACCAACGAAGGCGGTATTAGCGGGATTCATCTTCCTAAAGTAGAGAATAAATAATCCGCATGCTTTCTTTTGGCTAAAGGCGACATGAATGATGTCGCCTGATTTCTTTCAGGGAGTTGATAACTCAGTATTAAACCTTATGTTTGCTCCCTGTTTGTTATAATTTCTTCGGTTCCTTCAGCATAACGGGATGGCGATGAAGCGACTTAAAAATGAACTCAACTCGCTGGTTAATCGCGGCGTAGATCGGCATCTGCGCCTGGCTGTCACCGGACTTAGCCGCAGCGGTAAAACAGCGTTTATTACCGCAATGGTAAACCAGTTACTCAATATTCATGCCGGTGCGCGCCTGCCGTTGCTCAGTTGTGTGCGTGAAGAGCGTCTGCTTGGCGTAAAGCGGGTTCCTCAGCGCGATTTTGGTATTCCGCGCTTTACCTATGATGAAGGACTGGCCCAGCTGTATGGCTCTCCGCCGACCTGGCCGACACCAACGCGCGGTGTGAGTGAAATTCGTCTGGCGCTGCGTTATAAGTCCAATGACTCTTTACTGCGCCACTTTAAAGACACCTCTACGCTGTACCTGGAAATTGTTGATTATCCGGGAGAGTGGTTGCTCGATTTACCGATGCTGGCCCAGGACTATTTAAGCTGGTCGCGGCAAATGACCGGATTATTACAGGGCCAGCGAGGTGAATGGTCGGCCAGATGGCGGCAGCTATGCGAGGGGCTTGACCCGCTGGCGCCTGCTGACGAAAACCGTCTGGCGGAAATCGCCGCGGCGTGGACAGATTATCTGCATCAGTGCAAACAGCAGGGATTGCATTTCATTCAGCCCGGGCGCTTTGTGCTGCCGGGGGACATGGCTGGCGCACCTGCGCTGCAATTTTTCCCGTGGCCGGATGTTGATGCTTTTGGTGAGTCAAAACTGGCACAGGCGGATAAACATACCAACGCAGGTATGTTACGCGACAGGTTTAATTACTACTGCGAAAAGGTCGTGAAAGGGTTCTACAAGAATCACTTCCTGCGCTTTGATCGCCAAATTGTGCTGGTCGATTGCCTGCAACCGCTTAACAGCGGACCACAGGCGTTTAACGATATGCGACTGGCGCTGACACAACTGATGCAAAGTTTTCATTATGGTCAGCGCACGTTGTTCCGCCGGTTGTTCTCGCCGGTAATCGATAAGTTGCTGTTCGCTGCCACCAAGGCCGACCACGTTACGGTCGATCAACATGCCAATATGGTGTCGTTGTTGCAGCAATTGATTCAGGACGCCTGGCAAAATGCTGCGTTTGAAGGCATCAGTATGGACTGTCTGGGACTGGCATCGGTGCAGGCAACCACCAGCGGCCTGATTGATGTGAAGGGCGAGAAGATCCCCGCGTTGCGCGGCAATCGCCTGAGCGACGGCGAGCCGTTGACCGTCTATCCGGGAGAAGTCCCAGCGCGTTTACCGGGCCAGGCTTTTTGGGATCGCCAGGGTTTCCAGTTTGAAGCCTTTCGCCCGCAGGTCATGGATGTAGATAAACCCTTACCGCATATTCGCCTGGATGCCGCGCTGGAGTTTTTAATAGGAGATAAATTGCGATGAGCGAGCCGTTAAAACCGCGTATCGATTTCTCAGGTCCACTGGAAGTGGAACCAAACACGGCATTTAAAGCACAGCAAATGTTCAACGATACGGAGGCGCAGACTTTTTCTCCGGCGACAGTGGATGAACCACTGGAAGACGAAGGTCAGGCAGAAGCCGTTATTGATGCGGCCCTTCGTCCTAAACGCAGTCTGTGGCGCAAGATGGTGATGGGCGGGTTGGCACTGTTTGGCGTAAGCGTTGTCGCTCAGGGTGTGCAGTGGACCATGAACGCCTGGCAGACTCAGGACTGGGTCGCGCTGGGGGGCTGTGCTGCGGGTGCGCTGATTATTGGCGCAGGCGTTGGGTCGGTGGCAACCGAGTGGCGTCGGCTGTGGCGTTTGCGTCAACGCGCACACGAGCGTGATGAAGCGCGTGATCTGTTACACAGTCACGGAACCGGAAAAGGCCGCGTATTTTGTGAAAAGCTGGCGCAGCAGGCGGGTATCGATCAGTCTCATCCTGCGCTACAACGCTGGTATGCCTCTATCCATGAAACGCAGAATGATCGGGAAGTTGTGAGCCTGTATGCCCACCTGGTGCAGCCAGTGCTGGATGCGCAAGCACGACGTGAGATCAGTCGTTCTGCGGCGGAATCCACGCTGATGATTGCCGTCAGCCCGTTAGCGTTGGTGGATATGGCGTTTATTGCCTGGCGAAATCTGCGGTTGATTAACCGTATAGCTACGCTGTATGGCATCGAACTCGGCTATTACAGCCGCCTGCGCCTGTTTCGTCTGGTACTGTTAAATATCGCTTTTGCCGGGGCCAGCGAGTTGGTGCGGGAAGTGGGGATGGACTGGATGTCGCAGGATTTAGCGGCCCGGTTATCCACGCGTGCCGCGCAGGGTATTGGCGCGGGCTTGTTAACAGCGCGTCTGGGGATTAAAGCGATGGAGCTGTGCCGTCCATTACCGTGGATTGATGATGATAAACCGCGACTGGGGGATTTCCGCCGTCAGTTGATCGGTCAGGTGAAAGAGACCTTACAAAAGAACAAATCCCCGCGTGAAAGTTGAGTAAATACGGGTGCCGATCGTATAACTTTACGCCCCGGCGCCCAATTTTCCAGCGTGCTGTCAATATTTGTTGACAGAGTCCTTCCTGCTAACCCAATACTGGCTTATCATTTAATACATAATCCCTTGTCCAGGTGAAGGTTCCTATGCGTTTGGAAGTCTTTTGTGAAGACCGTCTTGGTCTGACCCGCGAATTGCTCGATTTACTGGTGCTGAGAAGCATTGATTTACGCGGTATCGAGATTGACCCCATCGGGCGAATTTACCTTAATTTTGCGGAGCTGGAGTTCACTAACTTCAGCAGCCTGATGGCTGAAATCCGCCGCATCGCAGGGGTAACGGACGTCCGTACCGTGCCCTGGATGCCTTCCGAACGCGAACATCTGGCGCTTAGCGCGTTGCTTGAAGCATTGCCTGAACCCGTTCTTTCTCTGGATATGAAAAGCAAAGTGGAGATGGCAAACCCGGCAAGTTGCCAGCTTTTTGCCCATCCCCAGGAGCGGATGCGCAACCACACGGCGGCACAGCTCATTAATGGGTTTAACTTCCAGCGCTGGCTGGAAAGTAATCCGCAGGATTCCCATAGTGAACATGTGGTGATTAACGGACAGAACTTCCTGATGGAAATTACGCCGGTCCATTTGCAGGGCGAAAATCAGGAGCAAATGCTGACCGGTGCCGTTGTCATGTTGCGTTCTACCCTCCGCATGGGCCGTCAATTGCAAAACATGACCACCCAGGATCTGAGCGCATTCAGCCAGATTATTGCCGTAAGCGCCAAAATGAAACACGTTGTTGAACAGACGCGCAAGTTGGCGACGCTGAGTGCGCCGCTGCTGATCACCGGGAATACCGGTACGGGCAAAGATCTCTTTGCGCATGCCTGCCATCTGGCGAGCCCACGTGCGTCAAAACCTTATCTGGCGCTGAACTGCGCGTCTATTCCTGAAGATGCGGTAGAAAGCGAACTGTTTGGTCACGCCCCGGAAGGTAAAAAAGGGTTCTTCGAGCAGGCGAATGGCGGTTCAGTGTTGTTGGATGAGATTGGCGAAATGTCGCCGCGCATGCAGACGAAATTGCTGCGCTTCCTCAATGACGGGACGTTCCGTCGCGTGGGTGAAGATCATGAAGTTCATGTTGATGTTCGTGTAATCTGCGCGACGCAAAAGAACCTGGTGGAACTGGTGCAGAAAGGTCTTTTCCGCGAAGATCTCTATTATCGTCTGAATGTCCTGACGCTTAATCTGCCGCCGCTACGCGATTGCCCACAAGATATTATGCCACTCACAGAGCTGTTTGTAGCGCGTTTTGCCGATGAGCAGGGTGTACCGCGTCCGAAGTTGTCTGCCGATCTCAGCACGGTGCTCACCCGCTACGGCTGGCCGGGCAATGTGCGTCAGCTTAAAAATGCTATCTATCGGGCGTTAACTCAGCTTGAGGGCTATGAACTGCGTCCGCAGGATATCTTATTGCCGGATTATGATGCTGCGACAGTTGCCGTCGGAGAAGAAGTGATGGAAGGGTCGCTGGATGAGATCACCAGCCGCTTTGAACGTTCTGTGTTGACGCAGCTTTATATGAATTATCCCAGCACGCGTAAACTGGCTAAACGCCTGGGGGTTTCACATACCGCGATTGCCAATAAGTTACGCGAGTATGGTTTGAGTCAGCAGAAAAAAAACGAAGAGTAATGATGCAAATAAAAATGCCTCCATCCGGAGGCATTTTTGTATTCAGGGCAACTTAGGCTTTCAGCACGGCCAACGCTGCATCATAGTCAGGCTCGTTGGTAATTTCATTGACCAGTTGGCTGAACACGATGTTGTCATTTTCGTCGATAACGACAACGGCGCGAGCAGCCAGACCTTTCAGCGGGCCTTCGGCAATTTCAACGCCGTAGTTTTTCAGGAATTCAGCGTTACGCAGGGTGGACAGCGTGATAACGTTGCTCAGACCTTCCGCGCCGCAAAAACGAGAATGGGCGAATGGCAGATCGGCTGAAATGCACAGTACGACGGTGTTGTCGATTTCTGTCGCCAGTTGGTTAAACTTACGTACTGATGCCGCGCACACGCCGGTATCGATGCTTGGGAAAATATTCAGCACTTTGCGCTTGCCTGCGAACTGGCCCAGCGTAACGTCAGACAGGTCTTTAGCCACAAGGGTAAAAGCCTGAGCTTTGCTTCCAGCCTGAGGAATAGAGCCGGCAACTGCAACCGGGTTGCCCTGGAAATGAACGGTTTGTGACATGGTTATCTTCCTGTTTACATATAGTTAACGTCAAGGCTAGTTTATGCCATCAGCAGTTAACACGGCAAACGCTATTTGCGGATATCCGCTTCAGGGACTGCATTAAGGAAAACAAATGAGATCAGTTAAGGTGTATGAGGAAGCCTGGCCGTTACACACTCCCTTTGTGATTGCCCGCGGGAGCAGGACCGAAGCGCATGTGGTGGTGGTTGAACTGGAAGAGAATGGTGTAAAGGGCGTTGGAGAATGTACGCCTTATCCTCGCTATGGCGAAAGCGATGCGTCGGTACTGGCTCAAATCATGAGTGTTGTGCCGCAACTGGAACACGGTATGACGCGTGAAGCGCTGCAGGCATTGCTGCCCGCGGGGGCGGCGCGTAATGCCGTTGACTGTGCGCTTTGGGATCTCAATGCGCGTCAGCAACAACAGTCTCTGGCCGACTACGTTGGTACTGAACTGGATGCAACAGTAACGACCGCGCAAACCGTCGTGATCGGCACGCCGGAGCAGATGGCGGCGAGCGCGACTGCGCTATGGGATAACGGTGCCAGATTGCTGAAAGTCAAACTGGATGCACACTTAATCAGCGAAAGGATGGTTGCGATCCGGGCGGCTGTGCCTGAGGCGACAATCATTGTTGATGCTAATGAATCCTGGCGTGCTGAAGGGCTGGCCGCACGCTGCCAGTTAATGGCGGATTTAGGCGTTGCGATGCTGGAGCAGCCTCTGCCGGCTAATGATGATGCCGCGCTGGAGAATTTCGTGCATCCGCTGCCTGTCTGTGCAGATGAAAGCTGCCATACCCGCAGCAGTCTGAAAGCGCTGCATGGACGCTATGAAATGGTCAATATCAAACTGGATAAGACAGGCGGACTGACGGAGGCGCTGGCGCTGGCGACCGAAGCCCGCGAGCAGGGATTTGCACTCATGCTGGGCTGTATGTTGTGTACATCAAGGGCGATCGGCGCTGCATTGCCGCTTACGCCACAGGTCAGCTTTGCCGATCTGGATGGCCCAACGTGGCTGGCCCGAGACGTGGAGCCTGCCTTGCATTTTACAACCGGACAGCTTCATCTCAAGGATGCCAGCGCAAAAGATTAGACATTGCCAGCAGGTATTTTTCGCTCGCTTCATCCGATGAAATGGGCGGAAATTCTGCAGTAATGCAATGTAGGTTTAGATCGGCGCACCAGCTACCAAAAGAGCCCGGCGTTTCATAACCGACGCTGGTTACCAGCGGCAATTCGAACGACTGCGCCAGCCACGCGCCTAATTCGCTGTGTCTGGGATCTTCAATACAGGCCAGCGGATCGTGGAAAGAAACTACCCATGCAGGATGAATGTGGTGAATAAGTTGGCATAGTGCCTGGGTCTCAGGCTCAGATCCCGGATGATCGCCAGTCAATAACACCACATCACGCTCTTCTGCGCTGCTGTTCCAGCGATATACCGTTTCACCGGATTTCCAGTTTGCCGCCGGAAAGTTACGGTTAAGATCCACGCCGTTTGCATTTGCACGCAGACCCAACTGGCAACCGTCAGGGTTTACCGCCAGCACCACATGATGGCGACGCAGGGAGGGGTTAAGCGTACGCAATGCGCAGGAAAGGGTAACGACCGAGGAGTTTTCGTCGCCGTGCGTTCCCGCCAGTATCAGGCCGCTTTCACGATCGGCTGCCGGTGCCGGGAACCAGATTAGCGGCGCGCCCAATAGTGAACGTCCGTAATGTTCGGTTCCTGGCGGAAATGCGCCGCGCTCGGCACGGGGGCGGGTAACGGTCATAGTCATCTCTGAATGCTGGGATAGTTGCTCGCAGTGTTGTGCAAAATGTATGGATAATCAAATCGTTTTCACACACTTATCTTTTCAGGTGTAATATCACTTTCCTGTCGGAAGTTAATTGCATTTCCTGCTGGCGATACAAATAATTACACATTCACTTAGTAGCCGGAATTGAGGGTATCTTATGCAGCATTCTGTTTCAGTAACCTGTTGTGCGCTGTTGGTTAGCAGCATTTCATTATCCTGGGCTGCTGATGTTCCCAGCGGGACGGTACTGGCAGAAAAGCAAGAACTGGTGCGTCACATAAAAGATGAGCCAGCGTCACTCGATCCGGCAAAAGCCGTTGGGCTTCCAGAAATTCAGGTTATTCGCGATTTATTCGAAGGGCTGGTCAACCAGAATGAAAAGGGTGAGATTATTCCCGGTGTCGCCACACAGTGGAAGAGTAATGATAACCGTATCTGGACGTTTACGTTGCGCAATAATGCGCAATGGGCCGATGGCACGCCGGTAACGGCACAGGATTTTGTCTACAGTTGGCAGCGTCTGGTTGACCCGAAAACACTATCGCCGTTTGCCTGGTTTGCCGCGCTAGCAGGGATCAACAATGCCCAGGCGATCATCGATGGCAAAGCCGCGCCCGATAAGTTAGGTGTCAGCGCGGTGGATGCGCATACCTTCAAAGTGCAGTTGGACAAACCGCTACCCTGGTTTGCCAACCTGACAGCGAGCTTTGCGTTTTATCCTGTCCAAAAAACCAATGTCGAAAGCGGTAAAGAGTGGACGAAGCCAGGCAACCTTATCGGTAACGGTGCCTATGTGCTGAAAGACCGTGTGGTTAACGAGAAACTGGACGTTGTGCCGAATACACATTATTGGGACAACGCCAAAACGGTGCTGCAAAAAGTGACTTTCCTGCCGATTAACCAGGAGTCTGCTGCGACCAAACGCTATCTTGCTGGCGATATTGATATTACTGAGTCCTTCCCGAAAAATATGTATCAGAAGCTATTGAAGGATATTCCGGGCCAGGTGTATACGCCGCCGCAGCTTGGTACTTATTACTATGCATTTAACACGCAAAAAGGGCCGACTGCCGATTCACGCGTGCGTCTGGCGCTCAGTATGACTATCGATCGTCGTCTGATGGCGGAGAAAGTATTAGGAACTGGCGAAAAACCCGCCTGGCACTTTACGCCGGATGTGACGGCAGGATTTATCCCGGAACCTTCTCCGTTTGAACAAATGAGTCAGGAAGAGCTTAATGCCCAGGCGAAAACGCTGCTGCGTGCCGCGGGCTATGGTCCGCAGAAACCGCTTAAACTCACACTGCTGTACAACACCTCTGAAAACCATCAGAAGATTGCTATTGCTGTGGCTTCCATGTGGAAGAAAAATCTTGGCGTGGATGTGAGGCTACAGAACCAGGAGTGGAAAACCTATATTGATAGTCGTAATACCGGCAACTTTGATGTTATCCGTGCCTCCTGGGTGGGCGACTACAATGAGCCTTCTACGTTCCTGTCATTATTAACATCGACCCATACGGGCAATATCTCCCGCTTTAATAATCCGGCATACGATAAAGTGTTGACCCAGGCTACTCTGGAAAATACAGAGAAAGCGCGGAATGCTGATTATAACGCTGCGGAGAAAATTCTGATGGAACAGGCACCTATTGCGCCGATTTATCAGTACACCAACGGACGTTTAATTAAACCGTGGCTGAAAGGGTATCCGATTACCAACCCAGAGGATGTGGCATACAGTCGCACTATGTATATTGTTAAGCACTAATTGCGTACGTCCTCCTGTTAACCTTCGTTAACCACTTCAAAACCAGAACTGGCGCTGACTTCAGCGCCAGCATCTCCAGATAATCAGTATCAACCTCATTAAAAATAATGATAAAAATATATCTAATGAATTATTCATACTGCAGATTTCGATTTATACCATCATTTAAACTTAATGAAATGGTATTCTTCAATAAAGAACACTGTCGGTGCTTGTCGAAATAAGGTTTAATAATTAGAGTGGTGGTGCAAAATATGAAATGGGACTGAAAGAAACGGGGCAATAAGCTTGTGCATTGTGGATGAGAAAAATATTGTCGGAACCCAACAAAGAACGGTCAGCTATATTAATCTGCATAATCTGATGTTATATTTGAAGAAAAAACAGCCGTGCAACCCTGGCGACAGTACTTAAGGACCGTTAACTGGCGAGCAAGGTATTCGAAACTGCCGGGGGGCATGGCCCTGATATGGACGATGATTGCCGGTAATGACTCCAACTTATTGATAGTGTTTTATGTTCAGATAATGCCCGATGACTTTGTCATGCAGCTCCACCGAT
>NZ_JAOWIG010000009.1:0-125591 GCF_030332245.1 Citrobacter sp. Cy070 | reverse complement strand
CGGTGGAGCTGCATGACAAAGTCATCGGGCATTATCTGAACATAAAACACTATCAATAAGTTGGAGTCATTACCCAGTTAAATACAACAGGAATAACGAGACTGACATCAATCCAACGGCACTGCCGATAGTGGTAACTGTTCCAGAAACCGCCACACAGATTGCCGCTCCAGCCAGGCAAACACCGAGAATGAGACGGCGAGAAAGCAGGGCATTGCCCGTTACCCGATAGATAAAGTCAGAGCATACGCCACCCAATACCATGCCGATTGCACCAATCACCCAGGGGATCACCGTTGCAATGCTGATTTCTTTAATATCAAGGTGTAGCGAGTGGTTCAGATAGCTTGGGAACCAGGTCAGGAAGAAAAAGAGTATGTAGTTATAGCTAAAGAAGGCCAGCGTCGTTGCCCACACCATCGGCTGCTTCATGTAGTAGCCGAGAGAAGGCATCGCTTTACCGTCATCCGCTAAAATGATGTCATCATGGTTTTCAAAATCGACACGTTCTTCCGGGGCGAGGTGTTTACTTTTTGAGGGTTTATCACTGGCAATGAAATACCAAAGTAATACCCAGGCTAAACCAAACAGGAAAATAATACCGAACGCCGGACGCCAGCCTAATGAAAGAGCCAGCAGGCCAACTACCGGACCGGAAATTGCGCCACCCAACGGCGAGCCAGCGCTGAAAATACCGATGGCAGTGGCAGATTCTTTACGCGAAATCCAGTTATTGATAATTTTATTACCTGCAGCACTGACCGGCCCTTCAGCCATGCCGAATAATACGCGGACAGCCAGCATAGTCCATAAGCCAGTAACCAGACTGGTCATCCCACAAAATACTGACCAGAGTAACGCGGCGACCAGAAATACTGTTTTGGGACCAAATCGGTCACTGGCCCAGCCACCGATAAAGTTAAACAGTGCATAACCAACAAAGAATGCGCTGAATATCATACCCATCTCAGCAGCATTGAATCCTAATTCCTTTTCGATGAGTGGAGCGGTGATCGACAATGCTGAACGATCCATATAGTTAAGCATGTAAACTATAAAAAGAAGAAAAACGATAAGCCATCCCATTGTTTTTCTTTTCATGATATATCCTCTTATTGTGGTCTAGCGGCCTGACCACAATATTTAAAACCTATTTTAAGATCACCATTCTTTTGATGCGAATGTGATCAACATAACGAAAAATTAGTGCTTTAAATAATCACGATCAAATGTGTTTTGGCGTATCTTTATGAATTTTGAGGTTTTTACTGTGAGCGGTAAAATTTAGGATAAAAGCGAACTTGGTATTCAACACCTATTTTGGATGGATATTGCAATAGCGTCGTACAGGGAGAACGGCGAACGTTCAGCGCAAATCAGGCGGCTACGTACAGTCACAGTGGTATCCCACCCGCTGAGAACAGAAAAATGGCTCATAATGACCTCGTTTTGTAATGATTCATTAACATTTGGGCTACATGTCACAGAATCAACGATGAGACTAAAAGTCGCTTTGACACGCTTTGGGTTACCTTCTAGAGTGGAAAAATACAGATTTTAGATAAGAGACTATCTGTGAAATTAAGATGGTCTCTTATTGCATTTTTTTAGCTAATGGCGACCTTCTTCCGAATATTATGAAGGGGAAAGCCATGTCCGCATGTTCATTCTCAAATCCGATAAAAATCCGCGGTGTAGATGATGTCATTAATTGCATCGATGCCAGGGGGAAAATCAGTGGCAGAGCTGGTGTTATTTGGTGGTTGGCACTAGGCGGCCTTTTTCTTGATGCTTTTTCAAATTCAGCTCTCAGTGCTGGATTAAACCCAATGACCCGCAATTTAAATCTTACTGCGACCGAAGTTGCACTACTTACCTCATTTTCATCCTGGGTAGCCATATTATTTAACCCGATTGGCGGCTGGATAGCCGATCGCTGGGGTCGTGTGCCACCGCTGATCATTGCCAAAATAATGGCGGTGATTGGTGCTTTGTTGGTGATGTCATCCTCCAGTTTTAGCACGATAATAGTGGGTCGCTTCTTTGTTGGCGTCTCTTACGGGATGGACTTTGCTGTGGCAATGGCCATGCTGGCAGAGTTCACGCCTGTGAAACTCAAAAGCCGTCTAAATACCTGGCAGGGTGTCTGGTATGTTGCCGTTTGTTTAAATTTGGTATTAGCGCTGATGTTTTACTCATGGGACGTAGGTGATGCCATCTGGCGTTATTCCATTGCTGTAACGGCGTTATGTGGAATCATCGTTCTGTTTTTCCAGTTCCGTTATTTAGTGGAAAGCCCGGTTTGGCTGGCAAGGAAATCCCGATTACCTGAAGCTATCGTTTCCATGAATAAAATATATGGTGAACAGTTTATTCTGGCGCCGAAAGCAGAACAGAAACCCGTTATTGGTCAGGCTGAAAAAGGCGCAAGAAATGTGCTGTTAATATTCCGTGGCGTCTATTTACCACGTACGATTCTGGCTTCGACCGTTCAAATCTGTCAGTCAATCCAATATTTCGGTGTGGGCTGGTATTTACCGGTTATTAGTGCTGCGATGTTTGGTAAAAATTTTGTTTACGCAACCTTATGTTCACTGTTTTTTAACGTTTTCGGTATCGTCGGCGGTTTCTTATCTCCCGCGATTGGCCGCCGTCTGGGATTGCGCCGCTCCTCGGCGATCGGTTTTGCCGTGGCCTTCCTCGTGCTACTCACGCTGGGTCTGTTCAGTGACACTATGCCACTTTGGGCCTCTTTGCTGGTCCCTGCACTGTTTATTCTTTGCCACTCTGGCGGACCTGGTGCAAACGGGAAAAGCCTGTCGTCACTCTCTTTTCGCAGTGAACTGCGGGCTGGCGCGAACGGCGTGGTCGGTGCGCTCGGGGCAATAGGTGCGGCGCTCGGGCTGTTTATTTTCCCGGTATTCCGTGATTTGTATGGCCTGCAAACGACCTTCCTGATCATGTCTGCCGTGCCGCTGTTTGCGAGCATTATCTGTTTTGTTATTCCGTGGGACCCCACTCGCACCACTATTCAGCCGGATAACGAGCCAGGTGCGCCGCAGTTCGAATCACCCCATTCACCTTATCCAGAGTCGATGACCCCAGAATCAAACAGGAGTACGAAATGAGTGAATACGAAGATGTCATTCTGGCTATCGATGAAGGTACATCGGGGACCCGTGCGGCAGTTGTTGCACAAAATAGCCAGGTTCACTGCCTGGAATACCAGCCGCTTCAGGTCAGCAGTCTGCGTCATGGTGTGGTGGAACAAGATGCTGATGAGGTCTTGCAGGCCACTATTGAGGTTTGTCGCAAAGCGATAGCTAACGCGCAATGCAACAAGATGCGCATTGTGGCGCTGGCGATTGCGACCCAACGCTCAACGGCAGTGCTGTGGGATGCGCAAACGGGTAAGGCATTAACTCCGGCGATGGTATGGCAGGATGCGCGTTTCACGGATGAACTGGCCCAGTTAGCCCCTGAATGGGATGCAAAACTGCTGCCGCGGATTGGGCGACCGGTTGGGATACGCTCTCCTTATCTTTGGGCGTCGCGCCATCTTGCCAATACGCCTGCGGTGGCGAAGGCGTATCAGGCTGGAACGCTGGTCTTTGGTACCGTTGATAGCTGGTTGCTTTGGCACTTGGCGCAGGAGAAAAAAAGTGTCACCACACCGACAAATGCCACCTCCGCTGGCGCGTATTGCCTCAAAGAGCATCACTATCATTTGCCATGGCTACAGACTCTGGGCTTCCCGGCGTCATTGCTGCCTGAATTACATGATGATGCCGATGACTTCGGCACCACTCATGAAGATATTCTGGGGATAAGCGTGCCGATCCTGGCCTGCGCAGGGGATCAGTTTGCAGGGGCTATTGGGCTGG
Source organism: Citrobacter sp. Cy070 (assembly GCF_030332245.1). Lineage (NCBI taxonomy): Bacteria > Pseudomonadati > Pseudomonadota > Gammaproteobacteria > Enterobacterales > Enterobacteriaceae > Citrobacter > Citrobacter sp. Cy070. Next base: position 121,707 of record NZ_JAOWIG010000009.1, on the reverse strand, counting down.
GGTGTACCGAGCGAGGACAGGCTTTTTGTATGCATGGCACTGGCAGCTTTGTTGATTTAATGATGGGGCCAACGGTACCAACCTTGCAAAAGGGCTGTGAAAGTACGCTCACCATGACGGCGCGCCGCCAAAAAGGGCTTTCGCATTTCTCTGTCGAAACCTTTGTCCCCACTACCGGTTCGGCGCTCAACTGGGTGTGCGAAAAGCTGCATTGGTTTGACTCACCCGAACAGATCAGCGAACTGGCCGCGCAGGCTAGCGACGCGGGTGGCGTGAGTTTTATTCCGGCGCTAACGGGGCTACGCGTACCCCATCTTCAGCCTCATGCCCGTGCGTCCCTGAACGGTATCTCAATCTCGACCACGCACTCGCAGGTGGCCTACGCGATTCTGGAAGGGATTGCGCATTCGGTCGCGGCCTGTATTCGCGCAAATGAAGCGGCAACCGGGATCCCCACAAAAGAGTTGGTAGTCGGGGGAGGGTTATCCAATAGCGATACGTTATTGCAAATCCAGGCCGATCTTAGCGGTATTCCCGTGCGGCGAATGGCCGAAACGGCGCGGGCAAGCTTACGTGGCGTTGCGTTTTTGGCTGGTGCCGATGGGCTGCTGTGGGACTCGCTGTCGGATGCCTGCGCCATGCTAAAAACCGCGCGGCTATTTGAGCCGAAAATCAGTCATGACCTTCGCGAACAAAAAATTAACCGCTGGGCGATGCGTATTGCACTCGAAATGGAAGCCGCCGACAGCCTCACCTCAGCTAATCAGGAGCACACTTACTCATGAAGTTTTTCCCTTCGCGAAAGCCCAACAAAACCTGTAGTGAGATGTACGGTGCAGAGCCATTACGTCTCCAGCGCGCTGAACAACTGGATCGACTGGAAAGCGACACCTACGACATTCTGATTGTCGGTGGTGGCGTAACCGGAGCCTACGCGGCGTTGGATGCCAGTCTGCGTGGCTACCGGGTGGCGCTGATTGAGAAAAGTGACTTTGCCTCAGGCACGTCATCAAAGTCATCGAAAATGGTACACGGCGGTCTGCGCTATATCGAACAAGGGAATCTGGGGCTGGTTCGCCACTCTTTACTCGAACGCCAGCGTATGCGGAGGAATGCCCGTCATCTGGTGCAACGGTTACCCTTTTTATTCCCGGTGCTCGATAAAAATGGCGTATTCGACAAGCGGATGTCTGCTGCATTTGAAAGCCTGCTCTGGACCTACGACCTTGCGGGAGGATGGCGGGAAGGCATCCTTCACCAAAAACTTACCCCTGCGGAAGTGCTGTCGCATTGCCCGACGCTCAAAGAAGAACAGCTATCCGGTGGTTTTATGTATTTCGATGCCCGTGTCGACGATGCCCGACTTACGTTGGCTTTGGTGCGCACGGCGGCGTTTCATGGCGCGGTGGTGACCAACCATGCGGAAGTCATCGAAACCACGCGCGACCAGCACGGCAAAGTGAATGGGGCCATCGTCTATGCCGATGGCAGAGAAATTCAGGTCAACGCGCGGGTTGCCATCATGGCGACGGGCGTCTGGCTGCGTGACTGGAATGGGCTGAAAAAAGGTGACGCATCACCGCTGAATATCCGTCCTGCCAAGGGGGTACATGTTGCTATTCCGTGGATGAAGATCCGCAATGATTGCACGGTGACGATCCCGGTTGCCGGGCGCAGCCGCCGCGCGACGATCACCCGTTGGGGCAACGTTTCCTATTTGGGGACCACGGATGAGGATTATCAGGGCGATCTCAATGATGTTCACTGCAATCGCGCTGAATTGGACTTTCTGCTGGAAGGTGCGAATTCGGCATTGAAAACCGATCTCCGCCCGGAAGACGTGGTGGGTAGTATCGCCGGTTGCCGCCCTCTGGTGGGGACGGCGGGAGGCAAGACCGTTGAAATGAAACGTAATCATGAAATCACGGTTGCGGCAGATGGTCTGATTACGATTGTCGGCGGCAAGCTGACGACATCACGTCATATGGCAGAAGAGACCATCGATGCCGCCAGCAAAATACTCGGCCGTAAAAAGGCCTGCTCAACTAAAACCGCCTGGTTGCTGGGGGCGGCGGGCTATGACCCGCAGGCGATTCTGGCATCGGGCGGTTTGTCTGCGCACCTGGGGGAGCGCTACGGGACTGAAGCGCATTTTGTCAGTGACCTTATCCAGTCCAATCCCTTACTGGCAAAGCCAATTGTGGAAGGGCTTCCCTATACCGAAGCTGAAGTGGTGTATGCCGTGCGCCATGAACTCGCCAGCACCATTGATGATGTGTTATCGCGCCGAATTCGTGCCCGTCTGATGGCTCGTGATGCGTCAGCGAATGCTGCGCAACGCGTGGGGGAAATTCTGCAACAAGAGCTCAAGCTTCAGCCTGAACAGGTGGCCCGGCAGGTAGCCAGCTATCAGACGGCAATTAAACATGAAAAATCAACACTTATGGGGACATCCGAATGATCAGTAAAGAAGCGATTAAACGCGGTTACAACCGTGGAAATTATACTGTAGGTGCACACACGCGACCGGCATGGGCGACGGATATCAAAAGCAGCGGTGGCGCGAAAGGGATGCAGATTGATCCGGTGGCGATGAGCGAAGCGACGTTTGATCGACTGCGGGTCATTGCAGATGAGGTGCTGACATCGGAATCTGATGTGATTACCTGGACCCGCGACTGGTGGGCCGGTTCGATGATTGCGGAAACCCAGGGCGCACCGGCCACGTCAAAAGGGGCGATTGTACGTGTCTCTACGGTAGAACAAATTCAGGATGTGATGCGTCTGGCGAATGCGTTGGCAATCCCGGTCACGGTTTCCGCCGGGCGCAGTAACGTCACTGGTGCCGCATTGCCGTTGCGGGGAGGCATTGTGCTGGACGTTTGCGAACTCAACAAACTTATCGACTTCGATCCACAAAGCCAGATTGTTGACGTTGAAGCCGGCATGTTCGGCGACATTTTTGAACAAACTATCCAAAAAGAGTACGGCATGACGATGGGCCACTGGCCGTCATCGTTTGGTATCAGTACCGTGGGCGGTTGGGTGGCCTGTCGTGGCGCGGGACAGCTGTCGACCCGCTACGGCAAAATTGAAGATATGGTCTATGGGATGGATGTCGTCCTTGCCGATGGCCGCTTAATCACCGTGGGTGGCTATGCGCGTAGCGCAACGGGGCCTGATCTACAGCAGATGTTTATTGGTTCTGAAGGCACATTGGGTGTGATTGTCCGTGTGCGTTTGAAGCTTCATCGCCTGCCGGATTATGGCCGCGCCATCGCCTGGGGTTTTTCCAGCTTCGCCAGTGGACTGGAGGCATGTCGCGAAATCTTACAGCATGGGGCGAATCCGGCGGCACTGCGTTTGTACGATAACCTGGAAAGCGGCGTGCAGTTTGGTCTGCCAGAGACCAATGTCCTGTTGATTGCGGATGAGGGGGAGCCTGAGATTGTCGATGCGGTAATGGCTATCAGCGAACGTGTGTGCCAACGCGGCGGACAACAACTCGACGGCGAGGCTATTTTTGAACGCTGGCTGGACACCCGATATCTGACCGGAAAAAGTGCTGAAGGCTTTAAAAAGAGCCCAGGTCTGGTGGCGGATACGCTGGAAATGGTGGGACGTTGGCGCGATCTTAGCGACGTGTATGATGATGTGGTGGCCGCTATTAACGCCGTACCCGGCACGCTGGCCGGTTCGGCGCATCAGTCTCACGCCTACATCGACGGCGCATGCCTCTATTTCTCATTGCGCGGTGATGTGGCGATTGAGCAACGTGCGGCCTGGTATCGTGCGGCATGGGATGCAGCGAATGCGGTGCTAATTAAGCACAACACCTCCCTTAGCCACCATCATGGTGTTGGTCTCCTGCGTTCGCCCTATATGCAGGCTTCTTTAGGCGAATCGCTTTCCGTTCTGGCGGATATCAAATACGCGCTGGATCCGAAAAACATTCTTAACCCAGGCAAACTGGGGTTAAGCGTCGATCTTCCTTCACATCAGGCAGGTCAGTAATGATCAAAAATCTTGGCGTGCTCCTGGCACGGCAGCCCGTCATTATGGCGATTTACGGTATTGAGCAATTGAAAACCGCGCTGTCCAGCAAGGCGGAAGTCTGCATTATTGCCAATATTGACCTGATTAAGCTCCATCCGGTGATAGAACTGCTGTCGCAGGCGGGGAAGTACGTCATCGTGAATATCGACAGCTGCAATGGGCTGTCCCAGGATAAGGGCGGCATTGATTATGTGGCCGAAACGGGAGCGATGGGGTTGCTCTCGACGCGTTTGCAAACCGTACAGCGAGCGAAAAAGTGTGGACTGGTGACGATGCAGAAAATCTTTGTCACCGACCGTTCTACCTGGCTACGCAGCCTGAAAGCCGTAGAACAAAGCGAACCCGATTACGTGCAACTGATGCCCGCGCAGATGTTGCCGCTACTCTCACAGGCTGACCGTAATGTGTTGCCGCCAATAGTGGCATCAGGCTTCGTCTGTAACGAGGAACATGCTCAAACGGCGCTGTTACACGGCGCGATAGCCGTTTCGAGCAGTGATAGCGCGTTATGGGATATAGACCTTCACCGTTAGAACACCGGGAGCCCGACCATGGAGAATTCACAACTTTTTGTTATTGCACATTATTTTTCTCGTAAGGGAATGGGAGACAAGGTCAATGATGCGCTCAGACTGCTTGCCCAGGCCTCGCGTCAGGAGCCTGAAAACATCACCTATGAGTTTTTCCGTTCTACGGAAGACGGCGATCGCTTTGTGATTATTGAAACCTATCGTTGTCCTGAGGGTCTCGAACTTCATCGACAAACGGAGCATTTTCAACGTATTGGCGTTGGGATTATCAACCCGTTGCTTGAGCGTAAAGAGGTGAAAAGCTTTCTCACTCATGCCGATACACCGCGTAGTTAAAAGCTGGCCATTTTTACTACCAGGAGTACATCAATGAACAATGTCATGAAGGATTTTACGTTTTCAACTGTACCGGAAATTATCGTCGAGTGGGCGGGAGCATCACGAGCAGGGGAGATTATTCAGCCGCGATTTAGCGCGCGTCGCGTGTTGTTGGTGACCGACCCCGGACTGGTCAAAGCAGGGATTCTGCCGCCTGTTTTGCATAGCCTGCAAGAGGCAGGGTTTCAGGTGACGGTCTATGATCGGGTCCAACCCGATCCGCAGGAACGTCTTGTCCGGGAAGCCTTACAGGTTGCTCGTGATGACCATTGCGATATGGTCATTGGTCTGGGCGGCGGCTCCTCGCTGGATGTCGCGAAGCTGGTGGCCGTGTTAATCAACTCTGAGCAAGATCTGCAGGCGCTTTACGGTATTGGCAAAGTTTCCGGGCAGCGTCTGCCGCTGATTAACATCCCTACCACGGCAGGGACGGGCTCAGAAGTCACTAATATTTCGATTTTGACGACCAATGATGACAGCAAAATGGGGATTGTCGCACCACAGCTATATGGCGATTTGGTGCTGCTGGATGCGCAATTGACGCTTGGACTTCCTCCGGTTCATACGGCGGCGGCTGGCATCGACGCGATGGTGCATGCCATTGAGGCTTATACCGGTAAACATAAGAAGAACCCCATTTCGGATGCGCTGGCGCGGGAAGCATTACGCTTAATTAGCCGCCATCTGGTGACTGCCTGTCGTGATGGGAACAACCGTGAAGCGCGAGAAAATGTTCTGCTGGGCGCGATGCTGGCAGGCCAGGCTTTTGCCAATTCCCCAGTGGCCGCAGTGCATGCGCTGGCTTATCCCCTTGGCGCACGACACCATATTCCACATGGGTTGTCGAATGCGCTGATGCTGATTCCGGTGCTGCAGTTTAATGCGCCAGTCGCTGCGCCGTACTATGCCGAGCTGGCTGCTGTTATTGGCGAGGAGGTGTCGGGGAATATGGAGAAAGATGCCGCGATATTTATTGCTGCGATGGTACGCATTATTGCTGAATCGGGTGCACCGAAAAAGCTGCGCGATGTCGATATACCTGCTGAAACGCTGGCGATATTGGCTCAGGATGCCATGCAGCAGACTCGTCTTCTGGATAACAATCCTGTTCCGCTCACGGCAGATGATGCGTTGCGGCTATACCAACACGCGTTTTAAACAGAACACTCGCCAAAAGCTTGTCCGGCGAGTGGATTGCCGGACACTGTTTTGCCCGATGACATCGCGAGAACAACCGAATAGACATATCGAATCCAGGTGTTAGTATTCAATAGATAGCAGTTATGAGTATGCGTGTTTCATTTCCGGCCAGGAACGCTGATGATGACAACATTACTACCCGATTTCACAGCATTTTCGTCATTCACTTCCTTCGCGGTATGCGTTGCTATAACGCCTGTCCGCTCTTTGGCCATCGTTTATCATTCCTTCTCATCCCGGATGGAATCTCTCACTGAATAGCAGTTCAGTGGGTTTTGTGACACGCATCGTTTGATAACAGGGATTACGGCGGGTCGAATATGGATAAGATTAAGCGTCATCTGGTGTGGTGGGGCGCGGGTATTGTGGTGGTGGTTGCTGCAATAGCATGGTGGATGTTGCGTCCTGCGGGGATACCGGAAGGGTTTGCCGCCAGCAACGGCAGAATTGAAGCCACTGAAGTGGATATTGCCACCAAAATTGCCGGACGTATTGATACGATCCTCGTATCGGAAGGGCAGTTCGTTCGTCAGGGCGAGGTGCTGGCGAAAATGGATACCCGCGTGCTGCACGAGCAGCGGCTGGAAGCGGTCGCGCAAATCAAAGAAGCGGAAAGTGCAGTTGCGGCGGCACGGGCGTTGCTGGAACAACGGCAAAGTGAAATGCGCGCCGCGCAGTCGGTGGTAAAACAGCGCGAGGCGGAACTGCAGTCGGTCTCTAAACGTCACGTGCGCTCCCGTTCACTGTCCCAACGTGGTGCGGTGTCTGAGCAACAGCTGGATGACGACAGGGCTGCGGCAGAAAGTGCGCGCGCGGCGCTGGAATCCGCCAAGGCGCAGGTCTCTGCGGCAAAAGCCGCGATTGAAGCCGCCCGTACCAGCATTATTCAGGCGCAAACCCGCGTTGAAGCCGCGCAGGCCACCGAACGTCGTATTGCCGCTGATATTGATGACAGCGAGCTGAAAGCCCCGCGCGATGGTCGCGTGCAGTACCGTGTCGCCGAACCGGGCGAGGTGCTTTCCGCGGGCGGGCGCGTGCTGAATATGGTCGATCTCAGCGATGTCTACATGACATTCTTCTTACCTACCGAACAGGCTGGTTTATTGAAGATTGGCGGTGAAGCTCGCCTGGTGCTGGATGCCGCGCCGGATCTGCGTATTCCGGCGACCATCAGCTTTGTGGCAAGCGTCGCGCAGTTCACGCCGAAAACGGTCGAAACCAGTGATGAACGGCTGAAGCTGATGTTTCGCGTCAAAGCGCGTATTCCACCAGAGCTGTTGCAGCAGCATCTGGAGTACGTGAAAACCGGTCTGCCGGGCATGGCGTGGGTGCGTGTTGATGAAAATCGCCCCTGGCCTGACGACCTGGTGGTGAGGTTGCCGCAATGACGCATCTGGCGCTGGTTCCCGTTCCTCCCGTGGCGCACCTTGACGGCGTGAGTCAGCATTACGGGAAAACGGTAGCGCTGAACAACATCACGCTGGATATCCCCGCCCGCTGCATGGTGGGGCTGATTGGCCCGGATGGCGTCGGAAAATCGAGCCTGCTGTCGCTTATTTCCGGTGCGCGGGTGATTGAACACGGCAACGTGATGGTGCTGGGCGGCGATATGCGCGACCCAAAACATCGCCGGGATGTCTGCCCGCGTATTGCCTGGATGCCGCAAGGGCTGGGTAAAAACCTGTACCACACGCTGTCGGTGTATGAGAACGTCGACTTCTTTGCCCGGCTGTTTGGTCATGACAAAGCGGAACGCGAAGCGCGGATTACCGAGCTACTGAACAGCACCGGACTGGCGCCGTTTCGCGATCGTCCTGCCGGGAAACTCTCGGGTGGGATGAAGCAAAAGCTGGGGCTGTGCTGCGCGTTAATCCACGACCCGGAATTGCTCATTCTTGATGAACCCACCACCGGGGTAGACCCGCTGTCCCGCGCCCAGTTCTGGGATCTGATTAACAGCATTCGCCAGCGTCAGACCAATATGAGCGTGCTGGTCGCCACCGCCTATATGGAAGAAGCCGAGCGCTTTGACTGGCTGGTGGCGATGAACGCGGGTGAGGTATTGGCCACCGGGAGCGCCCAGCAGCTACGCGAACAAACCAACAGCGCCACGCTGGAGCAGGCGTTTATTGCGTTGTTACCTGAAGCGCAGCGTCAGGCGCACAAACCGGTGGTGATCCCGCCTTATCACGCTGAGCAGGAAGAGATTGCCATTGAGGCGAAAGACCTGACCATGCGCTTCGGCAAGTTTGTCGCCGTTGACCACGTTAACTTTCGTATTCCCCGCGGGGAGATCTTCGGCTTTCTCGGCTCCAACGGCTGCGGTAAATCCACCACCATGAAGATGCTCACCGGTCTGCTGCCCGCAAGCGAAGGTGAGGCGTGGCTGTTTGGGCAAGCGGTTGACCCGAAGAATATCGATACCCGCCGCCGGGTAGGCTATATGTCGCAGGCGTTTTCGCTCTACAGCGAGCTGACCGTGCGGCAAAACCTTGAGCTACACGCGCGACTGTTCCATATCCCCGAAGCGGAAATCCCCGGGCGGGTACAAGAGATGAGCGAGCGCTTTTCGCTGACCGATGTCGAAGACACGTTGCCCGGTGCGCTGCCGTTGGGGATCCGTCAACGCCTGTCGCTGGCGGTGGCGGTGATCCATCGCCCTGAAATGTTGATTCTCGACGAACCGACCTCCGGGGTCGATCCGGTGGCGAGGGACATGTTCTGGCAACTGATGGTTGATCTGTCGCGTCAGGATAAAGTCACCATTTTTATCTCTACCCACTTTATGAACGAAGCGGAGCGCTGCGACCGTATGTCGCTGATGCACGCCGGAAAAGTACTCGCCAGCGGCACGCCGCAGGAGCTGGTGAAACAGCGTGGTGCCGCCAGCCTGGAAGAGGCTTTTATCTCCTGGCTACAGGAAGCAGCAGGCCCGGCGCCGGAAGCTCAGTTAGCGCCAGCCAATGTTCCGATAGCGCATGAGAATAGTCAGCCGCCGCGGCAGGGCTTTAGCCTGCGGCGCTTGTTCAGCTACAGCCGCCGTGAAGCGCTGGAGCTGCGGCGGGATCCGGTGCGTTCAACGCTGGCGCTGATGGGGACGGTGATCCTGATGCTGATCATGGGCTACGGCATCAGCATGGACGTGGAAAACCTGCGTTTTTCGGTGCTCGATCGTGACCAGACAGTCAGCAGCCAGGCGTGGACGCTGAATCTGGCGGGATCGCGCTATTTTATTGAGCAGCCGCCCCTCACCAGTTATGACGAGCTGGACAAGCGAATGCGTTCGGGTGAAGTGGCGGTAGCAATAGAGATCCCGCCAAACTTTGGCCGCGATATCGCGCGTGGCACGCCGGTGAAGATTGGCGTCTGGGTCGATGGCGCAATGCCGAGCCGCGCTGAAACGGTCAGAGGTTACGTGCAGGCGATGCACCAGACCTGGCTGCAGGATGTGATGGCGCGTCAGCCCAATGCCAGTGGGCAAAACGGGCTGATGACCATTGAAACTCGCTATCGTTACAACCCGGATGTGAAGAGTCTGCCGGCGATTGTTCCGGCGGTGATCCCGCTGTTGTTGATGATGATCCCTTCAATGCTCAGCGCACTCAGCGTAGTGCGCGAGAAAGAGCTCGGATCGATTATCAACCTGTACGTCACGCCCACGACCCGCAGTGAGTTTTTGCTCGGCAAACAGTTGCCTTACATCGTGCTGGGCATGCTGAACTTTCTGCTGCTGTGCGCGCTGTCGGTGTTTGTGTTCGGCGTGCCGCATAAGGGCAGCTTTATGACCCTGACGCTGGCCGCGCTGCTGTACGTCACCATTGCCACCGGGCTGGGGCTGTTAATCTCCACGTTTATGAAAAGCCAGATCGCGGCCATTTTTGGTACGGCGATTATCACGCTTATCCCGGCGACGCAGTTTTCCGGGATGATCGATCCGGTCGCCTCGCTGGAAGGGCCGGGCCGCTGGATTGGCGAAATCTACCCGACCAGTCATTTTTTGACCATTGCGCGTGGAACGTTCTCTAAAGCGTTGGATCTGACGGATCTCTGGCAGCTGTTTATGCCGCTGGCAATCGCCATTCCGGTGGTGATCGGTCTGAGCGTATTACTGCTGAAAAAACAGGAGGGGTGATGCGCCGATTACGCAATATTTATAACCTCGGCATCAAAGAGTTACGCAGCCTGCTGGGCGACAAAGCGATGCTGACGCTGATCGTCTTTGCCTTCACGATTTCAGTTTATTCTTCCGCGACCGTCCTGCCGGGTTCGCTGCATCTGGCGCCGATTGCTATTGCCGATATGGACCAGTCACAGTTGTCGAATCGGATTGTGAACAGCTTTTATCGCCCGTGGTTTTTACCGCCGGAGATGATCACCGCCGATGAGATGGATGCCGGGCTGGATGCCGGACGCTACACCTTTGCCGTGAACATTCCGCCTGATTTTCAGCGCGATGTGCTGGCAGGAAGACAGCCGGATATTCAGGTTAACGTCGATGCCACGCGGATGAGCCAGGCCTTTACCGGCAACAGTTATATCCAGAATATCATCAGCGGCGAAGTGAACAGCTTTGTGGCGCGTTACCGTGACAACAGTGAGCCGCCGGTGGCGCTGGAAATGCGCATGCGCTTTAACCCCAATCTGGAACCTGCCCGTTTTGGCGCGGTGATGGCAATCATCAACAACATTACCATGCTGGCGATTGTGCTTACCGGCTCGGCGCTAATTCGCGAACGTGAGCACGGGACCATTGAGCATCTGCTGGTGATGCCGGTAACGCCTTTTGAGATCATGATGGCAAAAATCTGGTCGATGGGGCTGGTGGTGCTGGTGGTTTCCGGTCTGTCGCTGATGCTGATGGTAAAAGGTGTGCTTGGCGTACCCATTGAAGGTTCGATACCGCTGTTTATGCTGGGCGTGGCGCTAAGCCTGTTCGCGACCACCTCGATCGGTATTTTTATGGGCACGCTGGCGCGCTCCATGCCGCAACTGGGATTGCTGATGATTCTGGTGCTGTTGCCGTTACAGATGCTCTCCGGCGGCTCCACGCCGCGTGAAAGCATGCCGCAGGCCGTACAGGACATCATGCTGACGATGCCGACTACCCACTTTGTCAGCCTGGCGCAGGCGATTCTTTATCGTGGCGCAGGGTTCGGCATCGTCTGGCCGCAGTTTCTGACGTTGCTGGCGATTGGCAGTGCGTTCTTCCTGATAGCGCTGCTGCGCTTTAGAAAGACGATTGGCACGATGGCGTGAACATTATTGCCGGATGGCGGCTACGCCTTATCCGGCCTACAAACGAGAACGGGTGTAGGCCGGGTAAGCGAAGCGCCCCCGGCAACGAAACAGGTAATTACTCTTCTTTCGGCAGGCACTGCAAATGACCATGACGTACGCCGCGCTGGGAAATCACATCATCGGCAAAATGCTGAACATCGCCCATGTCGCCTTTTAGTACGGCGATTTCCAGGCAGTCGTCATGGTTGATGTGAACGTGTAGCGTAGCGACCGATAAATCATGGTGATGGTGCTGCGTCGAAACAATGCGGCTGGCCAAATCACGCTTCTCATGTTCATAAACATACGAGAGTACCGCGAAGCCCTGAGTGCCATGCTCCTGGGTCGTTTCCTGCGCCAGCGCACCACGCAAAATATCGCGAATCGCTTCAGAACGGTTGTTGTAACCACGGCGCTGGCTCAGGCTATCCAGCGTTTCCAGTAAATCGTCATCGAGAGTAATGGTGACTCGTTGCATCTGCAGTTAACCTTTCATGTCGCGCGTTGGCGCACAGGGAATGCGGGAGTTACAGCCTCTGCACGGCGTCGGCTGTCAGGGTAAATGGCGTTGGCGTGCACACGGCCAGACTCAGGGTTTCGAGCTGGCACTGGCTAACGGAGAGCGAGGATGTCAGTGTAGTGCTATCGACGCTGACAATTTGCCAGGCGCTGCCGCCACGCTGCTTAACGATGGCTTCTTTGCGCGTCCAGATGCGCCAGAAAGCCGCCAGTTGGTGTTCCGGATGTTCTGCTTCGATTTCGGCATGTTCCCCAAGACTGAACACCGTATTCGCCAGCGTCTTCCAGTTTTCGCGCGGGCGCACGACTTCAATATCGCAGCCCACTTCCCCTTCGTCGCTAAGCAGCAGAGCAATGTCATCACCGCTGTGGCTAAGATTGAACCACAGCGGCGTGTCGGCTGAAAAGGCCGGTTTTCCTTGCTCGCCGTAGACGATATCAGGCAATGGGGAAAGGGCATGGGAAAGCAGCACGCGGCCAGCCAACCAGCGTGCGCGGCGAGCACCCTGCGGTGCCTGCTCATAGAGCGCATGAGGCAGCACGCCGGTGCTTAAATCAGAAACTTTCCCTAGAACGATCCGGTACATATCACGGCCAACGTTTGATGATGATAGAAGTATTGATGCCGCCAAACGCAAAGTTATTGCTCTGCAAAAACTCGCAATCAATCTTGCGGGCTTCACCCATAATGTAATCCAGCGCGCCACAATTGGCATCTGGCTGACTCAAATTCAGCGTAGGCGCAAACCAGCCTTCACGCATCATTTGCAGACTCATCCAGGCCTCCAGTGCGCCACAAGCGCCAAGGGTATGCCCAAAATAGCTTTTAAGCGAGGATAGCGGCACATTATCACCATAAATTGCGGCAGTCGCCTGACTTTCTGCAATATCGCCACGATCGGTAGCGGTACCGTGCGCTGAAATATAGCCGATATCCCGGGCGCTAATACCGGCCATGCTCAGCGATTTTTCCATGCAAATCTGCATTGTCTCACGCTGTGGCTGGGTGATATGGGCAGCATCGCAGTTAGTGGCAAAGCCGACGATTTCACCGTAAATCGTTGCTCCGCGCGCTTTAGCGTGTTCCAACTCTTCCAGCACCAGCGTACCAGCACCTTCCCCGATGACCAGACCATCGCGTTTTTCATCGAATGGGGAGGGAGTGGTTTTCGGTTCGTCGTTGCGCTGGCTGGTGGCGAACAGCGTATCAAATACGGCGGCTTCGGAAGGGCACAGTTCTTCTGCACCACCGGCAACCATCACAGTTTGATAACCGTGTCGGATGGCTTCCCATGCGTAACCAATTGCCTGGCTACCGGAGGTGCAGGCGCTGGATGTCGGGATGACTCGCCCACGCAGGCCGAAAAACAATCCGGTGTTAACAGCCGTGGTGTGCGGCATCATTTGCACGTAGGTCGTGCCGGTGATGTTATTGGTGTGCTTCTCGGTCAGCATGGTCGCGAACTCACTCACCGGCCCGGTGCTGCCTGTGGAGGAACCGTATGCTATTCCGGTTTCACCGTTGGTCAGTACCCGATCGCCAATCAGTCCGGCTTGTTCTAACGCCAGTTCTGATGCGCGAGTGGACATCAGCGACACGCGACCCATGGCGCGAATGCGCTTGCGGGTATAGTGTTCCGGCAGAGTGAAGTTATCGATCGGCGCACCCAACAGCGTGTGCAGTCCGTCATAAACCTGCCACTCCGGCATTTTGCGTACCGCATTTTCATACGCCAATAGCCTGGCTGAGACATCCTGCCAGTTTTCCCCAAAGGCGGTGACGCCGCCCATGCCTGTAATCACGACACGACGTGTCATAACATCCCTCCATTGATGGAAATCACCTGGCGAGTGACATAGCCCGCCACATCCGACATTAAATAACTGGCAAGCCCGGCCACTTCTTCAGCCTGACCTATCCGTTTCATGGGGATCATCGACATCGCCTCTTTCAATGCGGCTTCTTCCATCTCGATCATCCCGGTATCAATCAGTCCTGGTGCAATACAGTTTACGGTAATTTTGCGTTTTGCCAGTTCGATGGCCAGCGCTTTGGTGGCGCCAATAATACCGGCTTTTGCTGCACTGTAATTAACCTGACCGCGGTTGCCCATCACGCCGGATACCGAAGACAGTGTGATGATACGACCCCCCTGGCGTGCGCTAATCATCGGCATAATGCACGGATGAATGACGTTGTAAAAGCTGTCGAGGTTGGTGTGGATCACCGCATCCCAGTCGTTATCGCTGAGCGCAGGGAAGGCGGCATCACGCGTTACCCCGGCGTTGCTGACAATGCCGTACCATGCGCCGTTAACCTCAATATCGTGCTCCAGTACTTCACGGCATTGCTCGCGATTGGCAACGTCAAACGTCAACAGACGCCCTGCGCCGCCAGCGGCGAGGATAGCCTCCAGCGTGTCTTGTGCACCTTGTGCATCGCGATGATAGTGCACGCCGACCACAAAGCCGTCTGCCGCCAGTTGTCTGGCGATGGCGCGACCGATACCTTTGCTGGCACCCGTAACTAAAACTGAACGACTCATGTGGACGCTCCTTGTTGAAATAGCGTGTTAATTTCTTCTGTTGTCGGCTGGAAGGTGTTGACGCGACCGGTTGCCAGCGTCTTGTTGTCTGCCTGAATGACGCATTCAAAGCTACCGAATCGTGCATCCTGCATCAGCAATTTGACATGAATGCTCAGCCGCTTTCCGGCAGGCAGAACACCCGCAGCACAGACTAACTCGCGTGCGCCCAGCACCATACCTAATGCAATACTCGCCTGACCGTGTTGCTGGCGGTGCCAGCCAGACCAGACGCCAATGGTCTGCGCCATTAATTCCAGTGCGAACCAGCCGGGCAGATTGCCATCGGGGTCGAGGAAAGGGGCCAGTACGCTGTTTGCCGATACCGTCACGTGGCAGGTGGCAGTTTCGTCCGCCACACTGACGACCTCTTCAAGGAGCAACATCGGCGCGTCATGCGGTAAATAATCGCCCGGTGATAAATAGTGGCTCATGAGATTCTCCCGAGCAGGATGCTGGCATTATTACCGCCGAAGGCGAACGAGTTAGATAAGATTACCGGGCGAGTCAGCGGCTGCGGTTGTTCAATGATGCCGCAGGGTGGCAATGTTTCATCGCGCGGCGACTGGCTAAAATCCTGCGGTGGCAGGGGCAGGTTGCGTTGCAGAATCAGCATACTGATTGCTGCTTCGGTGATCCCCGCCGCGCCCAGCGTGTGCCCGGTCAGGTGTTTGGTTGAACTGCATGGGACCGTGTCGCCAAATAGCGTGCTCACGACGTTGGACTCAATCTGATCGTTGAGCGGAGTGGCCGTTCCGTGCAGATTGATATAGCCCACGTGTTCCGGTGTCATTCCTGCGTCGTTAAGCGCCTGGCCTATGGCGCGAATGGCACCTTCTCCCTGCGGGTGGGGAGCCGAAATATGGTATGCATCGCTGGATTCGCCGACACCCAGCAGCGCAATGGGCTGTGGCTCGCGGGTTAATACCATCAATGCGGCGCCTTCGCCGATGGTGATCCCATTGCGGTCGCGGCCAAACGGCTGACATCGCGTTGGGGAGAGCGATTCCAGACTGTGGAAACCGTTGATGGGCATCCGACTTAGCGTATCGGCACCGCCGACAATGGCAATATCCACCAGACCAGATTCGATTAAGCGACGCCCGCTCATGATTGCCCGTGCACTGGACGAGCAGGCGGTTGAGAGCGTAAAGGCCGGGCCATCCAGCGCCAGCCAGTGGCTAAGAAAACGCGACGGATCGCCCAGTTCCTGCTGCGGGTAGCGCCAGTCGGTGCTCTCTTTGTCGTTGAGCATCAGATCAACGTGAACGTCACCTTCATTCAGACCGGAGGTGCTGGTGCCGAGAACGACAGCAATACGATCGCGGCCAAACCGGGCGATAGCGTCGTCTACCTGTGGCTGGATTTGTGCCAGTGCAGCCAGCAGTAGCTGGTTATTGCGCGAACGATGTGCGCTAAATTGCTGAGGGATCGCGGGCAGATCACCGTCTACACCTGCTAATACGGCGGGTGGATGTCCTTGTAGCCAGTTCGCGCGCGGACGCATTCCCGGCGCTATGCCACGTGTGAGGTTGGCGGCGATTTCATCGGTGTTATTGCCCAACGCGTTAATCATGCCAACGGCAGAAATGTAGATCATCTCAGTCACCCAGGTATTGAATGGTGATGTGGTATTTAAATACGTGCTGCTCAATGCTGATCGGTTCGCGTTTTCCTTTGCGATTCAGATACGTGATTTCCGTGACCAGTTTGCCGCGGCTATTGCGCAGTTCACGTGTATCGCCCGTATCGACGAGCGTCCAGCCTTGAGGTAATTGCGGTTGCCAGGCGCTAATTGGCCAATGACTAAGCATCACGTCAGCCAGCACCTGGCTTGCGGGCGGCAGTTGCGGAACGATGATCGATTGTTCGGTGTGCAATCCTTTTTCATCGTAAGTCACGAGGAACAGGCGAATGCCAACTGATGACAACCCGGCCAGTGTGATTTTCTTATCATCAGCATTAAGCATGACCAACAGCGACTGCGTTTTGCCGTTAAAACTTCCGGTCAGCAGCTGTTGTGAATTCACCGCGGGAGAAATCCCCGGAGCAGGTAGCGTCACACGTGTTCCCGGCTCTAACCAGGCTTGTGGGCGGCCTTGCTGTTCCGGCTGTGTGTGGCTGCAACCGGCAAGAATCAGTGCGGCGAGCGCTATCATTAACGGCCTGATAAGGCGAATCCGCCACCCGGCAAAAAATGTCGATAACATCATCTTTTTTTCTTCTCTCTTTTCGTTGGCATCGCCAGCGGTGACAGCAAAAATGCAGTGAAAATACCGCTCACCAATACAATGCCAAAACTGCTGATTGCCTGAGTGGCGCTAAAGACCAGCATGCCGAGCGTCAGGAGCGTAGTCATCATCGCCAGTGTGATAGCCAGTAGCGACGTCAGTGGCGTACCGCGTGGATTACTGAAAAACAGCGTGTAGTTAATGCCAATCCCCAGCACCAGCACCAGTGCCAGCAGCGAGAACAGGTTGAGCGCGTGCCCACTCAGAGCCAGTACCGCCAGACCACAACCTAAAGACAGCACTGAGGGGACCAGGCTAATAAAGCCTTTACGCCAGCCAAGTCGAATGACGGCGCCACAGGCAATTACTGCCAGCGCAACGCATAGCAAGCCCGTCAGAATATGGCGATACAGCGCAAACAGAGTGTCAAAGCTGCTCTTACGATCCACCCACGCAACGCCGGAATATTTCGTGCTGAGCGTGTTTAAAGCATCACTTTGTTTCACCCCTTCAACGGGAACCAGCACGCTGCTTTCACCGTCTGCCAGCGACAGCCACAGTAAGCGCCAGCCTTCACTGGCCGGGCTGGAAAGCCAGGCATCGACGGTGACCGGCATAGCGCTAAGATCGGGTTTCACCGTTGCCAGCCCGGCGCTGTTTAAGGCTTTTGTGACGGCGGGCGCGGCATCTTTTAACAGGGTGAGATCCTGCTGCTGCCGGGCGAGCGAATTTAACGGAATAGTGCGATATCCGCTGAGTAATCCGTCTTTTTTTGCCTCTTCCAGCGCGGGAGTAAAGGCTTCCAGTCGCTCCAGCGTTTGTTGAGCGGATTTGCCGTACACGACAAACCACTTCTGGTCGACGCTTTGCCCGGTCAGGGCGGTAATTGCTTTTTCCTGAGCGAGAATGTCCTGCGGCAGCGCCTGTAACTGGGAGATATCATCGTCTACGCGTAGCGTTGCCATGCCTGCCAACGAGAACAACGCGAGCGCCACCGGTAGGCCAACGGATAATTTCTTATTCCGCCGCCAGGCGGCAAGCCAGCGTAGCATGAGTACCATTGCCGGAACCGGGCGCACCGGCAACCTGTGACACAACCATGGGTGCCAGAAAATGACCGTCAGGCACGAGGCACTCAGACCCACCGCCGCGAATACCGCCATCTGGCGAATACCGGGGAAGGGGGCCAGCATCATAATCAGATAAGCCGCCACGGTAGTGAGCAGTGCCAGGAGCAGGGCATTGCGTACTTTGGCAAGGCTTTGCCATGGCGATGTTTCTGCACCGTGCACCATCCGCTCGGTCAAATAGTAGAGCGTATAATCGGCGGAAATACCGATGATGCTCATGCTCATCACCAGCGTCATCAGATGGAGTTCGCCAAAAATCAGCAACGTGACGACGGTTCCCGCCAGCGCGCCAATACCAATTGAAATCAGGCACAGCAGCAGCGGACGCAGCGAACGAAACACGGCCACGATGAGCAGGATCACCCCGATCACGGTCGCTATGCCGAGGGTCGAGATATCCTGTTTCGCCTGCTGGCTGGCGTAATCGCTGTAGAACAGCGTTCCGCGAGACAGTAATTGTGCCTGCGGATAGTGGGCTTTGAACTCACCTTCCAGCGTATTCAGCGTGGTGACCAATTGGTGCGTCTGTTGCATATCAAACGATGAGCCGGTCAGCTCGCCATGTAACAGATACCAGTAGTTGCCTTGCTCGTCCTGAGTGACCAGCCAGCCTTCCATCAGGCGTAAACGCTGGCCATTTTTGGCCATGGCCAACTGCGAGCCGCGCATCAGCATGAGGGGATCGTTTTGCAACTCTTTGCCGCTGACACCGGAGAATGCGGAGTAAAGCTGGGACAGGATCCACTGGGCCTGGGCTTCGCCGCCGTTTTGCAGACGAGCGCGGGTATCGTTATCTATCAGGCCGTTACGGTGTTTCCAGAAGAAAGCCCCCCATGCCTGCTGGCTGTCGGCGTCCATCGGGCCTTTCACCTGGGCCAGCGCGTGCGATTTTTGCAGCAGCGTCAGCCAGTCTTGCGCCGCCGACGGGTCCGGTTGCTTACCGGGACTCACCAGCCAGACCAGTTGCCGGTCGAGGCGCTGCATAAAGCCTTCGTTCAGGCTCGGGGGAATGTCGCCCATTGCCTGTTTTGGCAGCATGGCCAGCACGCTGCTATTGAGCCTGGCCTGCGGGAGTAGCGTCAACAAGACGCCCAGCATAATCAGGCAGGCGAGCCCCCATAACAGCGCGGGACGTTTACTGGGCGGCAAAGCGTTGGCGTTCATCATCGGTCAGTTGCGCTGGCGTCAGTTGGTGTTGGGAAAGCGCGATATCGGTGCGATCGCCCTGCTTGTCATTGAGCTGAATGCTCTCCAGGTAGGTCTTGCCAGCTAAATCAATCGTCGCGAAAATCTTATCCAGTGGCGTGGTGATTGGCGTCAGGCGTAACGTCCAGCGCCCCTCCCCTACGTCGGTAAAGGTCACGCGGAAGTTTTGCTCCAGCACCTTACGATCCGCCTGGAATAATGCACGTAGCAGATGATTGAACTGGAACATTTGCGGGTTGTTTTCGGCGGTGATGGTCTGCGGTGGCTGACCGTTAATCACCTGAACCATCCGCTTATCATCAAGCAACAGTTGCATCGGGAACGGCGCGGTTTGGTCCCACAACAGACCCTGGTCACGGGCGATCAGCATTTTGCCCTGAGACCGCAGCGGCTGCGGCAGATCTTTTATCGTCCGGGTTTGATCGAAATGGGCGCGAATGACCGGCTGTTCGGTAAAACGCTGTTGCAGGTCATCAAGCGTCAGGGCGCTGACAAAAGGGCTGATGAGCAGCACCAACAATGGCCATAATTTCATGGCGTCACTCCCATTCGTTCAAACAAAATATCCGGGCTGACAAAGCACAGCTCACGGCTTTTTTCGTCCACGGCGACCTGGATGGTATAGCCCGTTGTGGCGCGTTTTCCTGTTTCAGCATCGAAAATGTCGTAGTCGATACGCAGGCGATTTTCGAACTCTTTAATACGGGCACGCACACGGATACGCTGCTCGAAAGTCAGGGCGTTGCGATACTTCACCCGGGTGTCGACCACGGGCCACAAATAGCCGGACGCTTTCATCTGCCGATAACCGTAATTGAATTGGTTCAGCAGTGCCTCGCGGGCAATCTCGAAATAGCGGAAGTAGTTGCCATGCCACGCTACACCCATCATATCGACGTCGTGAAACGGAATAGTCAGCTCGACTTCAGCCGTAAAGCGGGGATCGTTAAGCACCCTTTACTCCTTGTCTTTGGTGTCCGGCAACTGCCAGAAATCGAAAAAGTTAAACCAGTCGAGTGGCGACTGAAGTGCATAGTGCTCAAGGCGTTCGGCGTAGCGATCGACGGTATTCTGTAATGCCTGTTGTCGGGTGGCACGCGGCAAGAGCAGCGGGTCAGCAAATGGTTCGCAGTGGATGCGTAGTTTCTCCTGCTGGCGCAGGGCGAAAATCAGATCCACCGGACAGCGTAAAATAGACGCAAGAATGAACGGGCCCTGTGGGAAGGGCGCAACTTGCCCCATAAAGCGGCTCCAGCAGACACGCCATTCGCCGCCACGTTGGGTAGTGACTGCGATGCGATCACCAACGATGGCTATCCATTCGCCACGATCCAGTTTCTCTTTGAGCAGAATGGCGGTATCCGGGCCAATATCGTTCACCGGTAGCAGGTTTAACCCGGCCTGCGGGGCCATCTCTTCCATAATTTTTTTAAAGCGTTGGGCGTTATCGCTAAATACCAGCGCATTGATTGTTTTACTGCCCTGTAGCTGGGCGAGTGCCCGACAGGCTTCGACATCGCCCAAATGTGAGGCCAGCAGCAGTTTTCCTCGCGGGTCGCTGACATTTAGCGTCTCTTCTGCGCCTGGTGCAAAAACAACATCGCGGCCGACGTGCAGCTCACCGCGCCAGCTGGCAATTTTATCCAGCATCGCGCCGCCAAAACGCAGGAAATGCTGATAACTGGTCAGGTTTGACGGTACTGGCATCCGGCGTGCGATCAGTTGCGCCCGTACGCGGCGAATCCAGCTCTGAGAGGCTTTTCGGGCAGTTGATGCGGTGAGCCAGTAAACGCCGACTACCGGATACAGTAGCAGGGAGAAGGCTTTGCGACCCAGTAAACGCCAGACCAGCAACATCAGACGCATTCCCCACAGCCCTTTGACTTCCTGCTGCTGCGCCCAGTGCGTTGATGAACGACGAAAAAGCAGGGAGGGGATGCGTGGCAACATGCCAAAAAACAGGCGAGTGTGCATTAATGAAATGCGCAGATTGTCTTTGAGCGCGTCAAAATGGGATAGCCCGTCCTGCGGATAGATGACTCGTGTGGGGATAAAATAGCTGGGGTTGCCTTGCCAGTAGAGACGCACCATTACTTCTGTATCAAAATCCATCCGTTTGCCGAGCGTCACGCGCTGTGCCAGTTGCAGTGTAGGTGTCACCGGATACACCCGGAAGCCGCACATGCTGTCTTTTAGCTGCATCGAGAGCGTTTCTATCCACACCCAGATGTGGGTTACCCAGCGTCCGTACAGGCGCGAGCGAGGGACAGAATCATCGTAAATCGGTTGCCCGGAAATGAGCGCTGCCGGATGTTCTTTTGCCAATGCAAGTAGTCTGGGAATATCTTCAATGGCATGCTGACCGTCGGCATCGACCTGCACGGCATGACTGAAACCGGCATCTGCCGCCGCCTGAATTCCGCTAATCACCGCCGCGCCTTTGCCTGCGTTGACCGGCAGGCGAATTAACGTCAGATTGCCGTATTCTGCCGCCAGGCGTGCCAGTTCATCTTGTGTGGTCTTGTCGCTGCCATCGTCCACCACAATGCAGGGGAGATTGAATGGCTGAAGACGATCCAATACGCCCGACATCATTGCGCCGTGGTTATAGCAGGGGATCAACACGCACGGGGAAAACGTCAGCGACATAACCGAATCTTCCCGCTGCTGGCGGTATGGCGCGCTTCACCGTCGTGGCGCTGATAACTAAAAGAGAGCATCTGACGTTCTTCCTGCCAGCTCAGACTCAGGGTGATGGTGGTTCCAGGCAATAGCGGTGACTGGAACTTCACGTTCTGAATACTGTGAAAACGCCAGCCAGGGACCAGCAACGTGGTGGCGTAATGCATCGCCCAATCCAGCTGTGCAACGCCTGGCAGTAGTGGCTGCACGGCAAAATGCCCGCTGAACCAAAACAGCGAAGGGTCGAGATGTAAAACAATCTCAGCCTGTTGAGGCTGTGCCTGATGGCGCTCGATTTCATGGGGTTTCATGAAATAACTCCTGTAATTGCGCATAGACACGCTTGTTCATACTGTTGACCGGAATCTCATCAATCACCCGCCAGTAGCGGGGAACGGCGACCGGCTCCAGCCAGGGCAACAGCGAACGTCGCCAGGTCAGTTCTTGCTGTTTTCCTCCGCATGCGAGCCAGCGTTGGTGGGTTTTGTCATCCAGTACCAGCAGGACGCCAACGCCCTGGCGTCCCCCGCGTGAGACCGGCAATGCCGCGACATCACGGATACCGTCCAGTGCCAGCAAGCGTTGCTCCACTTCGCTGAGTGAAATGCGTTTCTCTTCAATCTTGACGACTCGCCCGCGCCTGCCCATCAGGCGAAACTGACCGTTTTCGGTAAATTGCAGAATATCATCCAGCAACAGGCCATCATCAGCGGCAATTAGCGGTGAAAATACACGAAACGCGTCATTTTCTGGCTGAAATCTGACGCCGGGAAAAGGCAGCCATGCCACATCATCTTGATGGCGATAACGCCACGCAAGGATCCCGGTTTCAGTGCTGCCGTAGATCTCATCGGGCCAGACATTCAGCCAGTCAGCAGCCTGTGCGACGTCCTGCCAGGGCAGCATACCGCCCGCAGACAGAATCAGTTCGACCGGCGGCGGTGCCAGATGGTGGTCGAGGCGTTTCAGAAACGCCGGACTGCTGATAAACGCATACCGATGCTCATGGCTCAGCGCCGCCAGTTGTTCGGCATACCATAGCATTGCCGCGTGCAGCGGCAGACCTAAGGCCATTGGCAAGAAGATACGAAACGTCAGACCATACAGATGTTGCGGAACCACTGACGCGACCACCCGGCAACCTGCGAGACGATCGGCAAAGCGCGTCGCGAGCAATGCCGCTTCGCTATCCAGGCGAGCGATCGGTTTGATCACGCGTTTCGGCTGGCCGGTCGAACCGGAAGTGAACAACTCCACAAAGGCGTCGCTGCATATTGCCGGAAACGTGATGTCGTGGGTCACGGATGTCATGGCAGAACTGACCACCCGTAGCGTTCCCTGCCACTCCAGCGTTTTATCGCTCAGTACGCCGTCAAACAGCCTGTGCTGCTCGTTTAACAACGAAACGCGACAATGCCCTGGGATCACCGGCGTTTTGCCAGCATGTAGCGTGGCCAGCAGCGCGACGATAAATAAATAGCTGTTCTCGAAGCACAATGCCCAGCGCTCACCTTCCTGCTGCTGCAGGTATGTTATCAACTGGGCCACATCATGGCGCAGATGACCCAGCGTCCAGGTATGCTCTTCCTGCCACGCAACAGGGACGTCGTTCGGGCGTGGGTCACAGAGCCATTGCGCAAGTGTGAGGGGCTGCTTCATTGGGTATCTCGTTTTATCACCAGTTGGCGAACTAACCACTCGCCGGCCATCAATGTTCCCATCAGTAAATAGGAAACCATACCGTTCCAGGTCGTCCACAGGGTCATATCGCCATTCAGTGCGGTAAAGAGCGCAACGCTGCCGTTGATGATGAAAAAGGCGCACCAGATTTGTGTCACACGGCGTGTGTAGCGTACTCCTGTCTCGGGCAGATTTGGGTCGCGCAGCCGCGCCAGGCGTTCAACAATGGGCATCGCGGACCAAAGCGATCCGCCAAAAACCGACAGCATCACGGCGTTCACCACTACCGGATAAAACAGCAGCAACTGATGCGTTTTGAGCAGATAACTGGCAATGCACAAGGTGATACCCGCGACCGCCACGACCTGTGTCACGACGCGCAACGGCCCCGCCTGTCGCCGGGTCTGGCGAAAGCGTAAAAAAAGGAGTAGCGCCATCAACGGTAGCAACCAGTGCAGACTGTTATGCGCAAGGCCAAACCAGATCAAAAACGGCCAGGCCAACAACAGTAGGCCTGTTAGCAGTTGTACGACTGGCAGCGAGCGAGTGCCCGACACGGTGAATTACGCTTCTTTGAGAAGGCGTTCTACCGCGTCGACGACATCTTGTACGGTGCGTACTGCTTTGAACTCTTCCGGTTTAATTTTCTTACCGGTTTTCTTTTGCAGATGCACGATCATGTCGACGGCGTCGATGCTGTCGAGTTCCAGATCTTCGTACAGGCGCGCCTCAGGCTTAATGTCCTGCGGGTCGACTTCAAATAGCTTGACCAGCAGTGATGAGACTTCTTCGTAAATGGCTTTTTGTTCGGTCATAACGGACTATCCTCAGGCACGTTGCGCGTGAATGAACGATGCCAGCGTGGCGACGGAGAAGAAGTGCTGGCGCATTTCTTCGCTCTCTGCTGAGAGGACCACGCCATACTCGTTTTTTACCGCCAGCCCAAGCTCCAGGGCGTCGATTGAGTCCAGACCTAATCCATCGCCAAAGAGTGCCGCTTCGGTATCAATATCGTCAGCTGTCAGTTCGTCGAGATTCAATGTCGTTATAATGAGATTTTTGATTTCAAGATAAAGCGCTTGCATCATTAATTCCTGAAAGAGGTAAAGTACCTGGTTGTAATTGAAGCAAAAGATGCCGGTTCAACTGCCTTGCGGCCAGCGCCGGTTCTTGTGAATTTGCGTCGTAAAATTGGTCGATCTTAACCCGTTCGTGTACTGAAACGGTAAACATGGGCTTTATCGATGGGACGTCGTACCATTTGCTTTCTTTATCCAGCATTTGTTCGCTGCAGTTTATGGTTACGATGCGTAAATCGCTGCTGCAGCGTACGGCGATATTCGCCGCACCACGCTGTAACGTCATTTCCTCTCCGGGGCGTGTACGGGTTCCCTCGGGGAAAATTAAAATGGTATCGCCTTGTTCCAGACGTTGCTGGCACGCGGGTAACAGCGCATCAGCCTGACTGTTAATCAGATAATCTGCTGCCCGGACCACGCCGCCAAGAAACGGGTTTTTTAGTAATGCGCTTTTCACCAGACAGTCGGTTTCTGGCATGACCGAGGCCAGTAGCACGTAGTCGATGAGCGTCGGATGATTGGCGACGACCAGGCACCCTTGTTCGTTGCGTAAAATGTCTCGTCCTGCAATCTGGTAATCCAGCACGCCAAGTCGCTTCGCCACCGTTAAAAAGAGGCGAAAACTGGCAGCAATGCTGCGTCTGGCGATACGCCGACGTCGGGCTTTATCCCATACTGCGATGAGCAATACGTTAAACCAGACAGTAGAAAGGAGCAGTCCGCCGAGGCCAAACAGGGCAAAGCAAAAACCGGTCATCACCAGTCGCCATACCCAATTAAGCCGCAGGAAAATCGTGTTCATCCCTGACTCCACTGCCACTGTACGCGCTCGCCTGGCAGGGTAAACGCCGCGGTATCTTGCAAATAATGTTGTAAAAACAACAGGCTTTGTGGCAATGGCGTCTCACCTTGCGCGCAGTGTGGACGGGTTTCGCATTGCCAGCGATCACCGGATTCAATAACCAGCGCGACGGCAAACGGCCATGTCGGCATATCAGGCGGCAACTGCGGATGATAAAACTCGGGCAGAAAACCGTCGAAATCGACCATCAATACGCGCTGATATCCCGCCTGTAACAGCCCGATGACTTCGCATAGCCCCTGCTGGAACGTATCCCTGCCAGCGGAAAGCGAGGAGGAGACAATCGGCTTTTTCGCGGCGATGGTCAGGTTTCCCACGGCAGAATTATGCACAGAGAGGGCGAAATCGGTTGGTGAGAGAGCCTGCTCAGTCGCCAGGGCGTGCAGGATCCTGTAGTTACGCTCCAGTTCACCATGGCGGCTGGTGTACAACACGGCATCGATATCATGACGGCGTAGCATCGCCAGCCCGCAATCAACGGCCAGTTTGCTACCGGAGCTGAGGCGGCGAGCCGTCATCATCGGTAACTCGCTGAGTTTAGCCAATGGCGCGGTGGGATCGATGGCGTGCGAAAACCGTGACCATTCATGCCACTGTTCTGTTTCGCTTAATCCTGGCGCCTTGGCCTGCCAGTCGATAATGTTGAAAGCAAATTTCATCAACGCGTATCCGCGGTAAATCGGTTGTTCCGATTGTTTCTTATTTTTTCTTCTGACATATCAATAAAGTATGCCCAACACCTAAGTTGTCGTGGCGTTCATCTACCTGAAAACCTGCCTGATTCAGATAGTGATAAAACTTCTCTACGCTGTAGAAGCGGCTGTTGCCATTCGCCATACAGGTAAAATAAAGCGAAGACGCATTCAGGCTAAATGAGGCCGCTTCAAATTTTTGGGCATCCCAAAACAGTTCCATAATGCACAGCTTCGCGCCCGGTTTCATCACCCGAGCAATGTTGCTCAGAATGGCGATAATTTGTTCCGGGGAAAAACAGTCCAGAAATTGGCTCATCCACCAGATATCTGCCTCTGCGGGTAAAGGCGAGTCGCTAAGCATATCCACAGCATGGAAATTTATGCGATGGGATAATCCCGTATTTTCGATATTTTCGCGGGCAAGTGCAATTTGTTGCGGCAAATCTAATAGAGTGACTGCAATATTGTCATCATGTTGACAACAACGTAATGCCCATTTCCCGGTATTTCCGCCGACATCGTACAGGGTTGCAGGGGCGCTGGCGAATACATATGGCAATGCGGCATCAAATGCGCCATCTGAATAGTAATGATCGAAAGCGAACCAACTTTCACGCGCAGCCAGGGGTAATTGCGACAGTGCAGGATAGATTGTTGGCCAGTCGCCAAAAATTTTTAATCCCGCGGGCTTCCCTTCTTTCAGCGCATTCTCCAGATAGAACAGTCCCTGATAACAAACATCCTGGGTGAAATCCATATTCACACGCGTCATCGTGTCATGTAAAAGGAAGTGGCCGACTTTAGCGAGGTAATAATATCCTTCTTTGTGGGTAATAATTCGCCCACTTAACCCCATATCCAACAGGATGCTGGCGGCATATTCGTTGATGGTGCTGTTTTCGGTAATTTCGTCGAGCGTGGCGCCGCGTTTACCTTGCTTGTCCAGCCAGGTGAGTACTCCCGCATTTCGCAGACACAACGCGGTTTGAAAAAGCATAGGGGCAAAGGCGATACGTTGTGCTTCAGTAATGGCATCCAGTGCGCTAAGCGAATCCTGTTCGTACATGTGGGGACAACCTGTTAAATGGCAGAGAGTAAGAGTATCGGGCCTTTTCGGCCCGACTTTAGGCGTAATTACAGATTGGCACCGGCTGACAGATTGAGCTGGATGTCTTTATCCAGATTGCGTACCCAGCGGTTGTAGTTTTTATGAATTTTTCCACCAGAAGCCTGCAGGTTAAGGCTGCTGTCGTATTTAATGTCATAGCTGGTGGCGGTATAGGTGATACGGACTTCAGCCACATGATCTCGGGTTTGTTGGCGTGCTTTAATGACACCAGGACCGGCTTCAGACATGACCCATTGGCGTTGAATGCCCGCTTTCAGAATGGCGGTTTTAACCTGATCCTGAGTGTGCCCCGCGCTTACGCTGGTGTGAACTTGATCGATCGGCGCAGTACGTGCACATCCCGCCAGCGCACCGACAACGGCAATGGCCGCAAACCACTTAATATACTGTTTCATTAAAACTCCCTCTCAAAGTACTGTTTATACGTGTTTAATAATAAGCTTCGAAATAATGATCACCCTGCAGTTCCCGTGATTTTATTTAAGCTAAATCAGCATTTTATTTCACGTGTCCGATAGCAAGGCGATGAGGTTGCCGGATGGTAATATTCGGTGACTTTCTTCAACGGAAATTTTTCAGCGTAATCATCGGCGAGAAGTATAGATTTTTAGATAAAACGTATCAAATAAAATAACCTTTAAATATAGGCAGATAGTTTGAGTTAAATGCTGTGGGGGGATTCATTATTCTTATGTGGTTTGGCAAAGACATCCGTACGTTGACTTATGTATTTTCTTTATTAAAAAATGAAATCCTTTTCACTCTTTATTTAAGATAAATTGCGATATATACCTGTATGGATATCAGTTTAACGGGCATATAAAAAGATAAAAACTACCTCGGTTGGTAGTTTTTCAGGGGAGCCGACTTTTGGGTCTGCCGGGACCCAGCAAAATGGCCAGTTTGCTGCCACCGGTGGTGGTTTCCATCCAGATTTTACACACGCTGGTTAACGGCACAGAGAGCAGCATGCCTACCGGGCCGAGCAGCCATCCCCATACCAACAGAGAGAGGAAGACGATTAGCGTCGATAATCCCAGGCGATGCCCCATCATGCGCGGCTCGAGGATATTGCCAATCACCATATGCACCACCAGAAACAGCGCGCCGACCAGTACGCATTCGTAAATGCCGTTGAACAGCAGCGCCTGAATCATGGGCGGCACGGCGGAAATAACCGAGCCTATATTGGGCACATAATTGAGCAGGAAGGCCAACACGCCCCACATCAGAGCAAACTGAATCCCCATCAGCGCCAGTCCCAGCCAGACGATAGCGCCAGTCCATAGGCTGAGCAACGTTTTCAGTGCCAGATAGTGAGATACGCCCTTGAGCGCCCGATGCAGCCCTGCAATATGGATTTGTGGGTTGTTCAGCGCAAAGCGCAGCTTATAAGGAACATGGCGCACCTCAAACAGCATAAAGACGACCGTCATCACCAGCAGAACGACGCTGGCCATGGCGCCAGAGAGGCTGGTCATCAGTGTGGTGGTGAAGGTCATGAGTTTATCGGAATCGATACGTTGCAGGATGCGCTCTGGCGACATATGCAAATTCAGAAAGGGCACCATCTCTTGCAGATACAGGACTTTGCGCGTCAGCTCCTTATTGTATTTGGGTAGCATAGCCATGAATTCCGTGATCGAAGACGCCAGAACGCCGATCAGTGCCGTGAGGACGAACAGCATGACCACCACTACGAGCGTAATGGCAACCGGGCGACGTACTCCCCGGCGAATAAACCAGGTGACCAGCGGATTCAACACAATGGCAAAAAAGAGAGCCAGCAGCAGTTGCACAATGATATCCGCCGCGGCATGAATACCGGCGAGGATCACCACCAGCGCGGCCAGTTTAAGTAAAATGTGCAAACCTGTTTTGTCAGGCTGAATGGTTGTCATGTCTTCTTCCTGTGTGCATTTTTGCATTAAGTGTAGCGGCTGGCTTGCTGCCGATATTCCTAATCTGGTTACTGATTTCTGGGCTGCAACATGGTAGAAATGAAACACTGTTGTGAATATGTGGTGACCCTCCATGCCCGAACCCGTCGCTGAACCGACGCTGAGCGGTTTACGCCTTAATCTGCGCATTGTCTCCGTGGTGATGTTTAACTTCGCCAGCTATCTGACCATCGGCCTGCCGCTCGCGGTATTGCCGGGCTACGTCCATGATGTGATGGGATTCAGCGCCTTTTGGGCTGGACTGGTCATCAGCCTGCAATATTTCGCTACGCTGCTGAGCCGTCCACATGCTGGTCGCTATGCCGATTTGCTGGGGCCGAAAAAGATTGTGGTATTCGGACTGTGCGGCTGTTTTTTAAGTGGTCTGGGCTATTTACTGGCGGGCTCAACGAACGGCTGGCCGTTGGCCAGTCTGCTGCTGCTATGCCTGGGTCGCGTGATCCTTGGGATCGGGCAAAGCTTTGCCGGGACTGGCTCTACGCTGTGGGGCGTAGGGGTGGTTGGCTCAATGCACATCGGACGGGTGATTTCATGGAACGGTATTGTCACTTATGGCGCGATGGCGATAGGCGCCCCGCTGGGCGTACTGTTTTATGCCTGGGGTGGCTTACAGGGGCTGGCGCTGACGGTAATGGGCGTGGCGCTGCTGGCAATATTGCTGGCGCTCCCTCGTCCGGCGGTAAAGGCCAGCAAAGGCAAACCGTTGCCGTTTCGCGCGGTGCTCGGACGCGTCTGGTTGTACGGCATGGCGCTGGCGCTGGCCTCGGCCGGCTTTGGGGTGATCGCCACGTTTATTACCCTGTTTTACGACGCTAAAGGCTGGGACGGCGCGGCTTTCGCGCTGACGCTTTTTAGCTGCACGTTTGTCGGTACTCGTCTGCTATTCCCAAATGGCATCAACCGGTTAGGCGGGCTGAATGTCGCGATGATCTGCTTTAGCGTCGAGATTGTTGGGTTGCTACTGGTCGGGATGGCTTCCATGCCGTGGATGGCGAAAATTGGTGTTCTGCTGGCCGGGGCCGGGTTCTCGCTGGTTTTCCCGGCGCTGGGCGTGGTGGCGGTAAAAGCGGTCCCACAGCAAAACCAGGGCGCTGCGCTGGCGACCTACACGGTATTTATGGATTTATCGCTGGGTGTTACCGGGCCGCTGGCTGGGCTGGTAATGACGTGGGCGGGCGTGCCGGTTATCTATCTGGCGGCAGCAGGGCTGGTGGCGGTGGCGTTATTGCTGACCTGGCGGTTAAAAAAACGGCCTCAGGTGGTGTCACCGGAGGCCGCGTCATCGTCTTAACCGTTACTGGATAACCAGCGTGTTAATGATGTTTTCTGCGGTAGTCTGCGCCTTTTGCTGATCGTCAGCAGGCAGCGTGATTTGCAGGGTCAGCAGTTGGTTATCCACTTTGCCCAACACCACAGAAGAGTAAGCGGTCTGGCCTTTAGCCGAGATGATGCTGTCTAACTGCTGCAGCGTGTGGCCTTTCAGCTCAATAGATTTATTGGTGACGACCTGCAGCTGCGGGTCACGGCTACGCTGCTGATCT
The DNA here is from genome assembly GCF_030332245.1 of Citrobacter sp. Cy070. NCBI lineage: Bacteria > Pseudomonadati > Pseudomonadota > Gammaproteobacteria > Enterobacterales > Enterobacteriaceae > Citrobacter > Citrobacter sp. Cy070. Next base: position 90,966 of record NZ_JAOWIG010000009.1, on the reverse strand, counting down.
TCCAGACGTTTTGCCAGCACAGCCAGGTCTTCGTTGGTGTTGTCGCCAACAATCACAATCACCGCTTTCTGGCCGGTTGCGTCAGAATAGACGTGCATATTGTTCGCCTGAGTGCCCAGCTTACCGCTCTGATCGGTCATATCCGCTGGCAGGGAAAAACTGAGTTTGCCGTCCAGCAGGCTGACCGGTTGTCCGCTGGCGCTACTTTCTGCGGCAGCTTTCTCTGCTGGCGCTTTTGTATCGCTATTATCACAGGCCGCAAGCCCCATAACCAGCAGGCCAATACCGACATATTTAACCAGATTGCGCATTGACTTCTTCCTTTCGATAAACGGCCATAACGGCTCATTCGTCCATCTTATCACAACTCGGAAAATGAACCTTTAACTCGTCTGCAATGCAGCGATTTCGGATTTATCTGCCAGCCTTTTCAGCAACATATTCAGCAGCACGCCGTACATCGGCAGGAAGAAAATAATGCTGATCAGCACCTTGAAACAGTAATCGACCAGCGCGATTTCCATCCAGTGCTCGGCCATAAAGGCATCCGGGCTACGCCAGAAAGCGATAAAGAAGAAGGCCAACGTATCGCTGATGTTGCCAAACAGCGTGGACGCCGTTGGCGCCAGCCACCAGCGACGGTTCTGACGCAGGCGGTTAAAGACATGCACATCCAGAATTTGTCCCAGCGCGTAAGCCATAAAGCTGGCGGCGGCGATACGGGCGACAAACAGGTTAAAGTGCAGCAGTGCGCCAAATCCCTGCCATGATCCCATATAAAACAGGGATGAAACGACATAGGAGATCAGTAGCGCGGGGATCATCACCGCAAAGATGATGCGTCGAGCCAGCGGCGCGCCAAAAATACGCACGGTCAGGTCGGTCGCGAGGAAAATAAACGGAAAGCTAAACGCGCCCCATGTGGTATGGAAACCAAAAATGGAGATTGGAAGCTGCACCAGATAGTTGCTGGAGGTGATCACCAGCAGATGGAATAGCGATAGCCAGAACAACGCTTTTACGCGCTGAGTTTGTGTAAACGGAGTCATATTGTGACCTTTTTGTTGGATGGGGTGAGGGAACCCAATAAAAAACCGTCGCATGATACTGCTTTAAGAGCACATTGCAATGGTTGTTTTTCACGCAATCGTTAACCTGATTGGCTTACGCCACAACAGAGCGTAAAATAACGCCGTTTTTGAATGAACGAGACTACGATGAGCGATCTGTTTACCTCTCCCGACCATACTCTTGATGCCCAGGGACTGCGCTGCCCGGAACCGGTGATGATGGTGCGTAAAACCGTACGTGGCATGCAGGCCGGTGAAACACTGCTGATTGTCGCCGACGATCCGGCAACAACCCGCGATATTCCTGGCTTCTGTACCTTTATGGAGCATGAGCTGGTGGCTAAAGAGACCGACTCGCTGCCGTACCGCTATCTGCTGCGTAAAGGTCACTAGTTTTGTTTGCCGGATGGCGCTAACGCTTATCCGGCAAACAAAGAACGTGTAACCCGTAGGCCGGATAAGGCAACGCCGTCATCCGGCAAAAAACTATCCTTTACGTAACAACCGCAGCGCGTTAGCGGTCACCAGTACCGTTGCCCCTGTATCCGCCAGCACTGCCAGCCACAATCCGGTTATCCCGAGCAGCGTGGTGACGAGGAAAATCCCCTTCAGGCCAAGCGCAATCGCAATGTTCTGGCGAATATTGGCGTGGGTGGCCCGCGCCAGTTGAATCATTTGTACCAGACCGCGCAGGCGGTTGTGGGTCAGGGCGGCATCAGCGGTCTCCAGCGCGACGTCGGTTCCGCTCCCCATCGCAATGCCGATGGTAGCCGCTTTCATTGCCGGTGCGTCGTTGATACCGTCGCCAACCATCGCCAGCGGCGATTGTCGGTTGAGATGGGAAACTGCCTGCACTTTATCTTCCGGCAATAGCCCCGCTTTGAATTCAAGGCCCAGTTCACCGGCAATGGCGGCCGCTGCACGTGGGTTATCACCAGTCAGGATCACCCCTTTCACGCCAATCTGATTAAGTTCGCTGATGGCGGTGCGGGCATCGTCGCGCAGCGTGTCCTGTAAGGCCAGCACGCCGAGTACAGTATCGTTACGCAACACCAGCACCACCGTTTGACCCGCGCTTTCCAGCTCGCTTATCTGCCCGGCAAAAGCGTCGGCAGGTTGTTTACCGGCGGCGCAAATCAGCACGCGCTCGCCGTCGACCCGCGCTTCAATGCCAGATCCGACTAATGCGCGCTGTTCTTTCGCGACAGGTATAGCCAGTTCGCGCGTTTGTGCTTCCCGAACAATCGCCTGCGCCAGCGGGTGTGTCGCGCCTTGCTCTACCGCTGCCGCCAGTGCCAGCAGTTCAGCCTCACCAATTCCGCTTGCCGGATGAATCGCTGTGACGCGCGGTTTACCGATGGTCAGGGTGCCGGTTTTATCAAACGCCACCTGCGTGACTCTACCCAACTGTTCCAACGCGGCACCGCCTTTGATTAACGCCCCACGACGCGCCGCAGCGGCCAGACCAGAGGTAATGGCTGCGGGGGTTGAAATCACCAGTGCGCAAGGACAGCCAATCAACAGCAGCGTCAGTCCTTTATAAATCCACTCCTGCCAGGATGCGGCAAACAGCAGCGGCGGCACGAGGGTGACCAGCAGCGCAACCGCCATAATGGCTGGGGTGTAAATCCGGCTGAAACGGTCAATAAAACGCTCAATGGGAGCGCGACGTTCATCCGCTTCTTCAATCAACTTCAAAATACGGTCAATGGCGCTGGCGCCCTGTTCGGAGAGCACTTCCAGCGTAACCAGACGATCCACGCTGGTGGCGCCTGCCGGGACTTTCTCGCCGGTGGCGCGTTCAACCGGGATCGATTCGCCGGTCAGGGCGCTTTCATCAAAACTGGCAAACCCGGAAACCAGTTTGCCGTCGGCAGGTAAACGCCCACCCGCGGCCACTTCGATAAGATCGCCAGGGCGGAGGCTATTAATAGCCACCTCTTCGCGCTCGCCGTTACGCAGGCGCGTGGCGGTTTCCGGTTTGAGCGCCATCAGCGCGCTAACCCCTTTACGGGCACGGCTGGCAGCCCATCCTTCCAGACGCTCGCCGATTAAAAACAGCAGCAGTACCATGGCGGCTTCCGCCGTCGCGCCGATAAACAGTGCGCCGATGGCGGCCACGCTCATTAATGTTTCAATGGCAAAGTAGCTGCCGGTTTTCATCAGACGCAGGGCCTGACGGGCAATGGGGTACAGACCGACCAGGGTGGTGGCGATAAACGCTATCTGACCGAAGGGATGATTGAACTGCTCCAGCCCCCAGCTAATCGCCATCATGATAATCAGCGAAATCAGTGGCAGATTTTCTTTAAACCGCGATTCGGGGGCTTCTTCTGGTGCCTGCTCATCACGCAGGGTATAGCCTGCTTTCTGCACCGCGTTTTCAACTTGCTTGCGGATATCGGAACCGGCGTCGACCACCAGTTTTTCGGTGGCAAACAGCACCTGAACCTGGTTAACGCCGCTGACCTGGCGGACCGCATTCTCTACTTTTCGGGCGCAGGCCGCGCAGTCCATGCCTGCCACTTTCCAGGAATAACGGGTACCTAGTACGGTATCGGATACGGGTGGCGTAGTGGAGCAAGTTCCTTCGCAGCAGCAGTCATCAGCCTTCTTTGGCGCAGGCGCTGGCTTGAAAGAAGAGAATTGTGGGGCTTTTTTGCCACTGGTATCAGGTGTCGACATGGCATCCTCCGATTGATAATCATTTCGTATTAACCGGAGGATACACTCTGGAGTCGACTCCAGAGTCAAGCATTTTAAAGATACAACGAACGAACAATCAGGAAATGTCCGGCGAAGTAGCAGGCGGCGGCAATGGCGTTATCGGCGCGGAAGCGGCGACGGTAATGGCTACCCAGCCAGACAATATTGCCGATGAACAGGAGCGATGCGCCCATAAATGCCGACAGCGCCGGAGCGGTCGGGCGGAAGAACCACAGTTCGCCAGCCATCCAGACCATCATCAGTGTGATGCCAATAAAGGTACAAATAGCGATGCGCAACTCTTCCAGGCGCGTCCAGATCACAGCAATCAGCAACGCCCCCAGCACCACCAGTACCAGCGGCAAAGGCCAGAAGAACGACAGCGTCATTTGGCTGGCGAAGTAAATGGTATACAGCAGGTGTGACAGGAAGAATGCCCCCACTGCGTACAGTAGGCGTTGGCGCGGCAATAGCGTCAGCGCGTCGCCCAGCAGCGAAGCCAGCAAGCCGGCCAGTACCAGGTAACTGATAGCGTTAAACATTGGCGCCTGCCAGGCCAGCAGCGCCAGCAGGAGTAACGTCAGGGGTTTAAAGACCCAGCGTTGCCAGGCAGGCCCACGATAGGAAGCATCCACGAACAACCATGCGGAAAGGCAGACTGCGATAAACGACCAAAGCATCTTAGTTCCTTGAATTCGTTATTTTTTCGTAAGCGGGGTGCTCACGGCTCTACTGTCCAGTGTAGAGGTCGATACTGCCAGATGACAACACCATAACGGGCAATGTATGCTTATTTCCGCATTTTCTGATGGGTTAATAATATGAGCAAGCCACCACTTTTTTTCATTGTTATCATTGTCTTAATCGTTGTCGCAGCGTCGTTTCGCTTTGTTCAGCAGCGACGTGAAAAAGCGGATAATGATGCCGCGCCGCTGGTGCAAAAGCAGGTGGTGGTGACGAATAAGCGGGAAAAGCCGCTAAACGACCGACGCTCCCGTCAACAGGAAGTGAGCCCGGCGGGCACCAGCATGCGCTATGAAGCCAGCTTCAAACCGCAAAGCGGCGGCCTGGAGCAGACATTTCGTCTGGATGCCCAGCAGTATCATGCGTTAACGGTTGGCGACAAAGGTATACTGAGCTACAAAGGTTCGCGTTTTGTTGATTTTACGCTTGAACGCTAAGGTTTCATTTGGCTGATGCCGGATGGCGGTTTACGCCTTATCCGGCCTCCTGGTTTTGTCGCTCCGGCTCGCTATGCGATACCAGGCAAAGTGAGCACCATTACTTCTTCAACTGGTCTTTAATCTTCTTCTGCCATACCAGCAGTTCAAATACGCCGAACAGAAAAATACGCACTTTCTCGCCGCTGGTCATTTGCGGGCCATCTTTCGGCATGGTTGATTTCAGCAGCGCCAACTGCATGCCGTGCATCAGCACCATAAACACCAGAGCCACATTCACGAAGATATTGAGCGGACGTGGGAACGGTTGAAAAATATTCAGTAGCAGGAATGCCCAGACACACAGCATCAACAGACGTCCCAGATTAATCAGCATGTTGCTCTCCTTGTGCTTCACGTTGATACAGACGATAAGCAACCTGCCCAGCCACTTTTTCGCGGTATAACGACCAGTTAACCGGAACCGGCGGCAGGCCGTTTTCGACTTCGCTTTCCACGTAAATATACGCTTCATTTGCCAGCCAGCCGCGAGTTTCCAGAAGAGTTAATGTTTCTTCCAGTAATCCTTTACGAAACGGCGGATCCACAAACACCACGTTATGCGGCGTACCGGCCTGGGCCAAAAATGTCAGGGTATTGGTGTTGACCACGCGGGCATGGGGTGCTTTCAGCGTGGCGAGATTCTTTTGCAACTGCTGAGATACCGCGCGATCCATCTCCAGAAGCGTCGCATTTGCCGCATAGCGAGAGAGGGCTTCCAGCCCCAGCGCGCCGCTGCCGGCGAAGCAGTCCAGACAGTGAGCATCGACCATCACCGGGGCCAGCCAGTTAAACAGCGTTTCGCGTACGCGGTCGGTGGTCGGACGCAGTCCGGGGCTGTCCGGAACCGGGAGTTTACGGCCTCGCCATTGCCCGCCAATAATGCGGATCTGTCCGCTGCCAGAGTGATTCGATTTTTTCATTTCTATTATTGCTCAATCCGCCTATAGCATGTCATTCCAGGCGGTGATGTGAGTTAAGTTAAGTGATAGACTATTTCATCATTTTTTTAGCTGCTATGTACATAGCGTTGACGCTGTGCCATGAAGCAACAGCGGGGGAGTGTAGTCGCAAATGGCGAAAGAGAAAAAACGTGGCTTTTTTTCCTGGCTGGGCTTTGGTCAAAAAGAGCAGGCACCGGAAAACGAGACAGAAGTAAAAAACGAAGAACAACAACCGGTTACTGAAGAAGCTACCGTCGTTGATGAGCCGTCACGCGCGCAGGAAACGCATAGCGAGGCGGAAACAGAAGCCTTTGCAGCTGAAGTTGTTGAAGTCACTGAACAGGTTGCGGAAATCGAAAAACTGCAGCCGGAAGAAGAACCTGTCGCCGAACAAGCGCAGCCGGAAATTGAGCCGGTTGCTGAACCCGTTGCTGAAACTGTAATGGAAACGCCAGCAGCGGTAGTTATCGAACGCGAAGAATTACCGCTGCCGGAAGAGGTGAAAACCGAAGACGTTTCTGCCGAAGAGTGGCAGGCCGAAGCGGAAACCGTAGAAATCGTTGAGGCGGTTGAAGAAGAAGCCGAAAACGAACCGCAACTGACCGACGAAGAGCTGGAAGCGCAGGCGCTGGCCGCTGAGGCCGCTGAAGAAGCCGTCATAGTGGAGCCGCCAGAAGAACCTGCTGTAGAAGAATCGGCAGAAGAAGAGGTGGTTCAGGAGCAGGAAAAACCAACCAAAGAAGGTTTCTTTGCGCGCCTGAAACGCAGCCTGCTGAAAACAAAAGAAAACCTCGGTTCCGGATTTATCAGTCTGTTCCGTGGTAAAAAGATCGACGATGATCTGTTTGAAGAGCTGGAAGAGCAGCTGCTGATCGCCGATGTGGGCGTAGAAACGACCCGTAAGATCATTGCGAATCTGACTGAAGGTGCCAGCCGCAAGCAGCTTAAAGATGCGGAAGCGCTGTACGGCCTGCTGAAAGAAGAGATGGGCGAGATTCTGGCGAAGGTTGACGAACCGCTGAACGTTGAGGGCAAAACGCCATTTGTTATCTTAATGGTTGGCGTCAACGGTGTGGGCAAAACCACCACTATTGGTAAGCTGGCGCGTCAGTTTGAGCAGCAGGGTAAATCGGTGATGCTGGCGGCGGGCGATACTTTCCGTGCGGCGGCGGTAGAACAGCTGCAGGTCTGGGGTCAGCGTAACAATATTCCGGTGATTGCTCAGCACACCGGCGCAGATTCTGCGTCCGTTATCTTTGACGCCATCCAGGCGGCGAAAGCGCGTAACGTAGACGTGCTGATCGCTGATACCGCAGGGCGTTTGCAGAACAAATCGCACCTGATGGAAGAATTGAAAAAAATCGTTCGCGTGATGAAGAAGCTGGACGAAGATGCGCCGCATGAAGTTATGCTGACTATCGATGCCAGTACCGGGCAGAATGCGATAAGCCAGGCCAAACTGTTCCATGAAGCGGTGGGTTTAACCGGTATCACCCTGACCAAGCTGGACGGAACGGCGAAAGGCGGGGTCATTTTCTCGGTTGCCGATCAGTTTGGTATCCCTATCCGCTATATCGGTGTGGGCGAACGTATCGAGGATTTACGTCCGTTTAAAGCGGGCGATTTTATAGAGGCACTTTTTGCCCGAGAGGATTAACAATGATTCGCTTTGAACATGTCAGCAAGGCCTATCTCGGTGGGAGACAAGCGCTGCAGGGAGTCACATTCCATATGCAGCCTGGCGAGATGGCGTTTCTGACCGGCCACTCCGGCGCGGGGAAAAGTACCCTGCTGAAGCTGATTTGTGGAATTGAACGGCCCAGCGCCGGGAAAATCTACTTTAGCGGGCATGACATCAGCCGTTTGAAAAACCGTGAAGTGCCGTTTCTGCGTCGTCAGATCGGCATGATTTTTCAGGATCACCACCTGTTGATGGACAGAACCGTCTTCGACAACGTGGCAATCCCACTGATCATTGCGGGTGCCAGCGGGGACGATATTCGTCGTCGCGTGTCAGCGGCGCTGGATAAGGTCGGGCTGTTGGACAAAGCGAAGAACTTCCCGATTCAACTCTCCGGCGGTGAACAGCAGCGTGTGGGCATCGCCCGCGCGGTGGTGAACAAGCCTGCGGTACTGCTGGCGGATGAACCGACGGGGAACCTGGATGACGCGCTGTCAGAAGGGATCCTGCGTCTGTTCGAAGAGTTTAATCGCGTCGGGGTAACGGTATTAATGGCGACGCACGATATTGGGCTGATCTCCCGTCGTTCTTATCGCCAGCTTGTCCTGAGTGACGGACACCTGCATGGAGGCCTGGCGCATGAATAGGCGTGACGCTATCAATCAAATCAAACAGTTCGGTGGACGACTGGATCGCTTTCGTAAATCGGGCGGCGCGCCGGGTGATGGCGGTCGCAACGCGCCAAAACGTGCGAAAGCGTCGCCAAAACCGAACTCGCGTAAAACCAACGTCTTTAACGAGCAGGTACGTTATGCGTTCCAGGGCGCGTTACAGGACCTGAAAAGTAAACCGCTGGCGACATTTCTGACGGTGATGGTTATCGCTATCTCACTGACGTTGCCAAGTGTTTGTTACATGGTCTACAAGAACGTGAACCAGGCGGCAAGCCAGTATTACCCGTCCCCGCAGATCACCGTATATCTGCAAAAAACGCTGGATGATGATGCGGCGGCACGTGTGGTGGGGCAGTTACAGGCCGAACAGGGCGTGGAGAAAGTGAATTACCTCTCCCGTGACGATGCGCTGGGCGAATTCCGTAACTGGTCTGGCTTTGGCGGCGCGCTGGATATGCTGGAAGAGAACCCGTTGCCCGCCGTGGCGGTGGTGATCCCGAAACTGGATTTCCAGGGCACGGAATCACTGAACACGCTGCGTGATCGTATTGCACAAATCAACGGTATCGATGAAGTACGCATGGATGACAGCTGGTTTGCACGACTGGCGGCGTTAACGGGCCTGGTCGGACGCGTTTCCGCGATGATTGGCGTGTTGATGGTGGCGGCGGTCTTCCTCGTCATCGGTAACAGCGTGCGTCTGAGCATTTTTGCGCGTCGCGATACCATTAACGTACAGAAACTGATTGGTGCGACGGATGGATTTATCCTGCGTCCGTTCCTTTACGGCGGCGCGCTGCTGGGTTTTTCCGGCGCATTTCTTTCACTGATTTTGTCAGAAATTTTGGTGATGCGCCTGTCATCAGCGGTGACTGAAGTGGCACAGGTTTTCGGAACGAAGTTTGATATCAACGGCTTATCATTCGATGAGTGCTTGCTACTCCTGCTGGTATGCTCAATGATTGGCTGGGTGGCAGCCTGGCTTGCCACGGTTCAACATTTACGCCACTTTACCCCCGATTAAAAAATCTCTGGTATAATCTTTCCCTGCACTGAGTAGTTCGCTCTGCAGGGAAAGAGCCCTGTTTTCTCTTCCCGGCGCATTCATCGTGATGTCACATTTTGTGCGTAATTTATACACATTACGACATGGAACTTGTGGATAAAATCACTGTCTGATAAAAGATTGAATGATATTCTCGTTGCTCATAAGCTCTGGCATGGTTGTTGCTATTGGTTTTTACCAACGCCAGATGACAAAGATTGAGAGGATTTGAATGACCAAAGAAATGCAAAATTTAGCTTTAGCCCCTGTTGGTAACCTGGAGTCTTACATCCGGGCTGCGAACGCGTGGCCGATGTTGTCGGCTGACGAGGAGCGGGCGCTGGCTGAAAAGCTGCATTACCAGGGCGATCTGGAAGCAGCTAAAACGCTGATCCTGTCTCACCTGCGCTTTGTTGTTCATGTTGCTCGTAACTACGCGGGCTATGGCCTGCCGCAGGCGGATCTGATTCAGGAAGGTAATATCGGCCTGATGAAAGCCGTGCGCCGTTTCAACCCGGAAGTGGGTGTGCGCCTGGTCTCCTTCGCCGTGCATTGGATCAAAGCCGAGATCCACGAATACGTTCTGCGTAACTGGCGTATCGTGAAAGTCGCGACCACTAAAGCGCAGCGTAAGCTGTTCTTTAACCTGCGTAAAACCAAGCAGCGTCTGGGCTGGTTTAACCAGGATGAAGTGGAAATGGTTGCTCGCGAGCTGGGTGTTTCCAGCAAAGACGTGCGCGAAATGGAATCCCGTATGGCGGCGCAGGACATGACGTTTGACATGTCTTCGGACGACGAGTCCGACAGCCAGCCGATGGCTCCGGTTCTGTATCTGCAGGATAAATCCTCCAACTTTGCTGATGGCATTGAAGAGGATAACTGGGAAGATCAGGCCGCGAACAAACTGACCCACGCAATGGAAGGTCTGGACGAGCGTAGCCAGGACATCATTCGTGCCCGCTGGCTGGACGAAGACAACAAGTCGACGTTGCAGGAACTGGCCGATCGCTACGGCGTTTCCGCTGAACGTGTTCGTCAGCTTGAAAAGAACGCGATGAAAAAACTGCGTGCGGCGATCGAAGCGTAAACTTTCTGCCAAACTGAAAATGCTGATAAACCCTGGATGAAAATCCGGGGTTTTTTGTTTTTATCTCTCCTGCTCTCTCCTGACGTTCTATGCTTTTTGTCATCAAGTTGTTATCTGCATGTCAAATTTAGCTATTCCAAAATAATAAAAATCGGGTATGTTTTAGCAGAGTATGCTGCTAAAGCACGGGCAGCTATCCAATAATTGAAATAAAGTGCTGAACAACAACATCACAACACACGTAATAACCACAATAATGGGGATTGTCAGGATGAATATGAAGGGTAAAGCGTTATTGGCAGGATGTATCGCCCTGTCTTTGAGCAATATGGCGTTTGCTAAGGATATTAAAGTTGCTGTCGTCGGCGCGATGTCCGGCCCGGTGGCGCAGTATGGCGATCAGGAATTTACCGGCGCAGAGCAGGCGATTGCAGATATCAATGCCAAAGGCGGCGTGAAAGGCGACAAACTGGTCATGGTGAAATATGACGATGCCTGTGATCCGAAACAAGCGGTAGCGGTTGCTAACAAAGTGGTCAACGACGGGATTAAATACGTTATCGGCCACCTGTGTTCTTCCTCCACTCAGCCTGCGTCAGATATCTATGAAGACGAAGGCATTCTGATGATTACCCCAGCGGCAACGGCGCCAGAGCTGACCGCACGCGGCTATAACCTGGTGTTACGTACCACTGGTCTGGATTCCGATCAGGGCCCAACGGCCGCCAAATATATCGTTGAAAAAGTGAAGCCGAAGCGCATTGCGATCGTGCATGACAAACAGCAGTACGGTGAAGGTCTGGCGCGTTCCGTGCAGGACAACCTCAAGAAAGCTAACGCTGACGTGGTGTTCTTTGACGGGATCACCGCCGGTGAGAAAGATTTCTCTACGCTGGTGGCGCGTTTGAAGAAAGAGAACATCGATTTCGTTTACTACGGCGGTTACCATCCGGAAATGGGGCAGATTCTGCGCCAGTCTCGCGCCGCGGGTCTGAAAACTCAGTTTATGGGACCTGAAGGGGTAGCGAACGTGTCGCTGTCTAACATCGCGGGTGAGTCTGCAGAAGGCTTACTGGTAACGAAACCGAAGAACTACGATCAGGTTCCGGCAAACAAACCGATTGTGGATGCGATCAAAGCCAAGAAACAGGATCCGAGCGGTGCATTCGTATGGACCACCTACGCCGCGCTGCAATCCTTGCAGGCTGGTCTGAACCAGTCTGACGACCCGGCTGAAATTGCCAAATACCTGAAAGCAAACTCAGTGGAAACCGTAATGGGGCCTCTGTCATGGGATGCGAAGGGCGACCTGAAAGGCTTCGAATTTGGCGTGTTTGACTGGCATGCCAACGGGACGGCGACAGACGCCAAGTAATTTTCCCGGCGCCTTTTGCGCTGCAGGTGCGTTGGCTGTGTTATTCAACCCCGGTCACTTACTTATGTAAGCTCCCGGGGATTTCATAACTTGCCGCCTTCCTGCAACACAAAATTCTTGGGAAAATGCGAGTAATACAACTGGCTGGGGACTGTTTTTTAGCGCTTCTCCCAGCCATTTTCCTGGGCCGTAAACCCTAACGCCTGCATAAACGCGGCCATCACGCTGCGGTCTTCAACGCCGACGTCGGCCATCCACCATGAACTCACGTCAGGGTTTTCCCGGATCACTTCTTCGATCAAATACTGGCCCACACCACGACGACGGGTGATATCGCGTACACGTAAGGAATCCAGTGCACCTTGCGTACCGCTCAGGGTGACACGTACTGCGCCAAGCAGGCGCTCGTTAAAGCGTGCTGCATAGATTCGGTGCGTTTCATCTACGCTTAATGATGAGGCGGAATATTCCGGCCAGATTTTGCCAAGATCGATGAGATCCTGATCACTGAAGTTTTCTAAACGAACGATGGTCAGCTTCATTAACAGCATGTCCAAATCACAAAAGATGGAATGAGTGTACCGAAATAATTCGTCCGGATGCTTTCTCTTTTTTATGTGAATAACCAGATTAATAATTTTGTAACAACAGTAATGACAGTTTGAAACCGTAGAGATTGAAAAACAGGCAGAATAATACCCTGGAATGCAGCATTTTATTCGGCTCTTTGTACCGTTATTTTATGCTGACAAACGTGCTTTTTTTTGTTTATCTATAGTGAAAAGCAGAATATTATCTTTTCTTAATCGACTGAAAAATAGAGATTTTAGCCTGATTTTGCTTAAATGACTGCGCTAAACCATTAATGAGACTGGTAAAAATAGTGCAGTTCAAAAAAAGCACAGACTGCTTTTTAACCACATAAATACAAAATATTAATTACGTCACGAATGGGGATTCAGGTAATGAAACGGAATGCGAAAACAATCATCGCAGGGGTGATAGCACTGGCAATGTCGCACGCTGTCATGGCGGAGGATATCAAGGTCGCTGTTGTTGGCGCGATGTCAGGTCCGGTCGCGCAGTGGGGCGATATGGAATTTAATGGCGCACGTCAGGCGATTAAAGATATCAATGCCAAAGGTGGGATCAAAGGCGACAAGCTGGTCGCCGTGGAATATGACGATGCCTGCGATCCGAAACAGGCCGTTGCCGTCGCGAACAAAATCGTCAACGACGGCATTCAGTACGTAATTGGCCACCTGTGTTCTTCATCGACTCAACCGGCATCAGATATTTACGAAGACGAAGGCATTCTGATGATTTCTCCGGGCGCCACAAACCCGGAGCTGACGCAGCGTGGTTACGCGCACATCATGCGCACCGCGGGTCTGGACTCCTCTCAGGGGCCGACTGCCGCGAAATACATCCTGGAGCAGGTGAAGCCACAGCGTATCGCCATCATTCATGACAAACAGCAGTACGGTGAAGGCCTGGCGCGTTCGGTGCAGGACAGCCTGAAAGCAGGTAAAGCCAACATCGTTTTCTTTGACGGTATCACCGCCGGGGAAAAAGATTTCTCTGCGCTGATCGCTCGCCTGAAAAAAGAAAATATCGACTTTGTTTATTACGGCGGCTACTACCCGGAAATGGGGCAAATGCTGCGCCAGGCACGTTCCGTCGGGCTGAAAACCCAGTTTATGGGACCAGAGGGCGTCGGCAATGCGTCGCTGTCTAACATTGCCGGTGATGCCGCTGAAGGCATGCTGGTGACCATGCCAAAACGCTATGACCAGGATCCGGCGAATAAAGCTATCGTCGATGCGCTCAAAGCTGACAAGAAAGATCCAACTGGACCGTACGTGTGGATCACTTATGCAGCCGTCCAGTCATTGGCGACCGCAATGGATCGTAGCGGTAGCAAAGAGCCGCTGGACCTGGTGAAAGATCTGAAAGCACACGGGGCTGATACCGTGATTGGGCCGCTGAAATGGGACGAAAAAGGCGATTTGAAGGGATTTGAGTTTGGTGTCTTCCAGTGGCATGCGGACGGTTCATCGACCGTCGCGAAGTAATACCTGAAGACGAGTTATCCCACCGCCCGTGTAAAACGGGCGGGTTAAGAAAGGTTACCTTATGTCCGAGCAGTTCCTCTATTTCTTGCAGCAGATGTTTAACGGCGTCACGCTGGGAAGCACCTACGCGCTGATCGCCATCGGCTACACGATGGTGTACGGCATTATTGGCATGATCAACTTCGCCCACGGCGAGGTGTATATGATCGGCAGTTATGTCTCCTTTATGATCATCGCCGCGCTAATGATGATGGGCATTGATTCCAGTTGGCTACTGGTCGCGGCGGGCTTCGTCGGCGCGATTGTGATTGCCAGCGCCTACGGCTGGAGCATTGAACGCGTGGCGTATCGGCCCGTGCGCAGCTCCAAGCGCCTGATTGCGCTAATTTCCGCTATCGGGATGTCCATCTTCCTGCAAAACTACGTCAGCCTGACGGAAGGTTCGCGCGATGTGGCACTGCCCAGCCTGTTTAATGGCCAGTGGACCGTTGGCAGTAGCGAAAACTTCTCTGCTTCCATCACCACCATGCAGCTGGTTATCTGGATTGTAACCTTCCTGGCGATGCTGGCGCTGACGCTGTTTATCCGTTATTCCCGTATGGGGCGCGCCTGTCGTGCCTGCGCGGAAGACCTGAAAATGGCCAGCCTGCTCGGCATTAACACCGATCGCGTGATCGCGCTGACTTTTGTGATTGGCGCAGCAATGGCGGCAGTAGCAGGTGTGTTGCTTGGACAGTTCTACGGCGTAATTAACCCCTATATTGGCTTTATGGCCGGGATGAAGGCCTTTACTGCGGCGGTGCTTGGCGGTATCGGTAGTATTCCAGGGGCGATGATCGGCGGCCTGATTCTGGGCGTCGCGGAAGCGCTCTCCTCTGCTTATCTGAGTACTGAATACAAAGACGTCGTTTCATTCGCGCTGCTGATTCTGGTGCTGCTGGTGATGCCGACCGGTATTCTGGGTCGCCCGGAGGTAGAGAAAGTATGAAACCGATGCATTTTGCAATGGCGCTGCTCTCTGCCGCGATGTTCTTCGTCCTGGCGGGCGTCTTTATGGGCGTTCAACTGGAACTGGATGGCACGAAACTGGTGGTGGATACCGCGGCGGATATCCGCTGGCAGTGGGTGTTTATCGGCACTGGCGTGGTCTTTCTTTTCCAACTGCTGCGTCCCGTTTTCCAGAAGAGCCTGAAGAGCGTCTCCGGGCCGAAGTTTATTCTGCCGGCGATTGACGGCTCCACCGTTAAACAGAAGCTGTTCCTGGTGGCGCTGCTGGTGATTGCCGTGGCGTGGCCGTTTATGGTCTCGCGCGGCACGGTGGATATCGCCACGCTGACGATGATTTATATCATCCTTGGCCTCGGCTTAAACGTGGTGGTGGGGCTTTCCGGCCTGCTGGTGCTGGGCTATGGCGGCTTCTATGCCATTGGTGCGTACACCTTTGCGCTGCTGAACCACTATTACGGTCTTGGTTTCTGGACCTGTTTGCCGCTGGCGGGATTGGTATCGGCGGCGGCAGGATTCCTGCTTGGCTTCCCGGTTCTGCGTCTGCGCGGCGACTACCTGGCAATAGTGACCTTAGGCTTTGGCGAAATCGTGCGTATCCTGTTGCTCAATAATACTGAAGTCACCGGTGGCCCGAACGGTATCAGCCAGATCCCGAAACCGACCTTTTTCGGTCTTGAATTCAGCCGTAGCGCCCGTGAGGGCGGCTGGGATACCTTCAGCAACTTCTTTGGCGTGAAATACGATCCCTCTGACCGTGTGATTTTCCTCTACCTGGTGGCGCTGCTGCTGGTGGTCTTCTCGCTGTTTGTCATCAACCGCCTGTTGCGTATGCCGCTGGGCCGTGCATGGGAAGCGTTGCGTGAAGATGAAATCGCCTGCCGTTCACTGGGCTTAAACCCTACGCGCATCAAGCTGACCGCCTTTACCATCAGCGCCGCGTTCGCCGGTTTTGCCGGTACGTTGTTTGCCGCGCGCCAGGGCTTTGTCAGCCCGGAATCCTTCACCTTTGCCGAGTCGGCCTTTGTGCTGGCGATTGTGGTACTGGGCGGAATGGGCTCACAGTTTGCGGTGATCCTGGCGGCCATCCTGCTGGTGGTGTCACGCGAGCTGATGCGTGATTTCAATGAATACAGCATGTTAATGCTGGGTGGTTTAATGGTACTGATGATGATCTGGCGTCCGCAGGGCTTGCTGCCGATGACCCGTCCACAGTTGAAGCTGAAAAACGGGGAAGCAAAAGGAGAGCAGGCATGAGTCAGCCATTATTATCGGTTAGCGGCCTGATGATGCGTTTTGGCGGCCTGCTGGCAGTCAACAATGTGTCTCTGGATTTGCATAAAAAAGAGATAGTCTCCCTGATTGGCCCGAACGGCGCGGGGAAAACCACGGTCTTCAACTGCCTGACCGGGTTCTATAAGCCGACCGGCGGGACGATTAAGCTGCGCGACCAGCACCTGGAAGGACTACCGGGTCAGCAAATCGCGCGTATGGGCGTGGTGCGTACTTTCCAGCACGTACGTCTGTTTCGCGAAATGACGGTGATTGAAAATCTGCTGGTGGCGCAGCATCAGCAACTGAAAGCTGGGGTTTTCTCCGGGCTGCTAAAAACCCCTGCTTTTCGCCGCGCGCAGGATGAAGCGCTGGACCGCGCCGCCACCTGGCTTGATCGTATCGGCCTGCTGCAGCATGCTAACCGGCAGGCGAGCAACCTGGCCTATGGTGACCAGCGCCGTCTTGAGATTATCCGTTGCATGGTCACTCAGCCGGAAATTCTGATGCTTGATGAACCTGCTGCGGGTCTTAACCCGAAAGAAACCAAAGAGCTGGATGAGCTAATTGCTGAGCTGCGCGACCATCACGACACCACCATCCTGCTCATTGAGCACGACATGAAGCTGGTGATGGGCATTTCAGACCGTATTTACGTGGTGAACCAGGGGACGCCGCTGGCGAACGGGACACCGGAGCAGATTCGTAACAACCCGGACGTGATCCGCGCCTATTTAGGCGAAGCATAATGGTGGTGAGGCATAAGATGGAAAAAGTCATGTTGTCTTTTGACAACGTCAACGCCCACTACGGCAAGATCCAGGCTCTGCACGATGTCAGCTTGTATATCAACCAGGGTGAAATCGTGACGCTTATCGGTGCCAACGGTGCGGGGAAAACCACGCTGCTCGGCACATTGTGCGGCGACCCGCGAGCGACCAGCGGGCGAATCGTCTTTGATGGTAAAGACATTACCGACTGGCAGACGGCGAAAATCATGCGTGAAGCGGTGGCGATTGTCCCGGAAGGGCGTCGCGTGTTTTCCCGTATGACGGTGGAAGAGAACCTGGCGATGGGCGGTTTCTTTGCCGAGAAAGGCCAGTTTCAGGAACGTATCAAGTGGGTGTATGACCTGTTTCCTCGCCTGCATGAGCGCCGTATTCAACGTGCGGGAACCATGTCCGGCGGCGAACAGCAGATGCTGGCGATAGGCCGTGCGCTGATGAGCCAGCCGAGGCTGCTACTGCTTGATGAACCGTCGCTGGGTCTGGCGCCGATTATCATCCAGCAGATCTTTAACACCATTGAGCAACTGCGCGAGCAGGGGATGACGATTTTCCTCGTCGAACAAAACGCCAACCAGGCACTGAAACTCGCCGACCGTGGGTACGTGCTGGAAAACGGCCACGTGGTGCTGGAAGATACCGGTGATGCATTGCTGGCTAACGAAGCGGTGCGTAGCGCTTATTTGGGCGGTTAACAGTTATCTAAATAGACAAGGGGCTCATCAGGCCCCTTTTTTATTGCGCTATGTTATTATTGATAATGATTATCAATAATAAAAATGAACATGGAGAAAGGATGACACGTTCAGGTGCCTGTATGGCTATTGGAAGTCTACTATTGGCCGGCTCATTCAGTGCGCAGGCAGTGAAAGAGCAAACTTTCGATCCGCGCGATCCTGCAATCTGGCAAGAAAAGCCGGTCAACCCGTCAGCACAATCCAATTCACCCTGCGAGGTATTCAGCAGTTCTGTGTGTCCGGGCTGGGAAGACGAAAAATCGGATATCCAGCGTGACCGTGAGCGGCGGGAACAGCAGCGTTTACAGAACGAATATGAACGCCGCTGGCGAAGAGAGTAAGACTGGAAACGCAATCATTCATACCTGCAAGGATTGCGAGTTCTGTCCCAGCATTTGTGCACTATATTCTTTATAATCAATAGCTTGATTTATATTTTATATCAATGGTAATTGCATGAATGATTCACCGCATCAAACTAATGTGCAGCCCATGCCCGCAATTGATGGCGTCACGGTTTCCTTTAATGGGCTGAACTATCTGCGTCCAGAACTCCTGCTGGATTTTGTCAGTATTAGTCCATCACCATTGCTCGCCGTAACGCCTGTAGCGCTGCTGTATTCCTCTGTGGGCGTGCTTCAGCAAGTCGATTTGCGCAAGCTGCCGGTGGAAGTCTGTGGGCGCGTGGTTTATCCCATCTCTTCGCTGAAGCTTCCTGCATTACGGGGAAAACTCATCATCAACGCCCAGTCACGGCGACTCAAGTTTCTGGAAAGCCTGGTGGCGATATCTCCGGAAGATAACATTCATGGTATGCAGATCCTGGGTCTGGCGCTGGAATTCACGTTTGCACAGCCTGCCTGATCTTACCAGGGTGACAAAACCTTCTTTATTCACCGGGTAAAGCATACCGCTACCCGGCTTTGTTGTGCACCACCCCGCATTTTCCTGTCACTACGCTTTCACCGCCTTGCCATCTGTTTGTCGCCTTACTATCTTTTTTTTGTAATAAAAAAGTTATTTTTCTGTCATTCGAGCATGTCATGTTACCCCCGCGAGCATAAAACGCGTGATATCGCGCATCCGGCACAACAAGAGAGATAACCGATGATATCGTTACGACATACAGCTTTAGGACTGGCACTTAGCCTGGCGTTTGCAGGTCAGGCACTGGCGGTCACCACCATCCCATTCTGGCACTCAATGGAAGGCGAACTGGGTAAAGAAGTTGATTCTCTGGCGCAACGTTTTAATGCCGCCAATCCCGACTACAAAATTGTTCCGCAGTACAAAGGCAACTACGAGCAGAGCCTGAGCGCAGGTATTGCCGCTTTCCGTACCGGAAACGCGCCTGCGCTGCTGCAGGTTTATGAAGTGGGTACGGCAACGATGATGGCTTCGAAAGCCATTAAACCGGTCTATGAAGTATTCAAAGAGGCTGGCATTAACTTCGATGAATCTCAGTTTGTACCGACCGTTTCCGGTTACTACACCGACTCTAAAAGTGGACATCTGCTCTCCCAGCCGTTTAACAGCTCCACTCCGGTGCTGTACTACAACAAAGATGCCTTTAAAAAAGCCGGTTTAGACCCTGAGCAGCCGCCGAAAACCTGGCAGGACCTGGCGGAGTACACCGCGAAGCTGAAAGCGGCAGGTATGAAGTGTGGCTATGCCAGCGGCTGGCAGGGATGGATTCAGATTGAAAACTTCAGCGCCTGGAATGGTCTGCCGGTAGCAACCAAAAACAATGGCTTTGACGGTACTGACGCGGTGCTGGAGTTCAATAAACCGGAACAAGTAAAGCATATCGCCCTACTGGAAGAGCTGAACAAAAAAGGGGATTTCAGCTACTTCGGGCGTAAGGACGAATCCACTGAGAAGTTCTATAACGGGGATTGTGCCATTACCACCGCCTCTTCCGGTTCGCTGGCTGATATCCGCCACTACGCGAAATTCAACTATGGCGTCGGAATGATGCCCTACGATGCCGATGTGAAGGGCGCGCCGCAGAACGCCATTATCGGTGGAGCCAGCCTGTGGGTGATGCAGGGTAAAGACAAACCCACCTACGAAGGCGTGGCGAAGTTCCTCAACTTCCTGGCGAAGCCTGAAATTGCTGCCGAATGGCACCAGAAGACTGGCTATCTGCCGATCACCACCGCGGCCTACGATTTGACCCGTGAGCAGGGCTTCTATGAGAAGAATCCGGGGGCGGATATCGCTACGCGTCAAATGCTCAACAAGCCGCCGTTGCCGTACACCAAAGGGCTGCGTCTGGGCAACATGCCGCAGATCCGTACCATTGTGGATGAAGAGCTGGAAAGCGTCTGGACCGGGAAGAAAACCCCGCAGCAGGCGCTGGATGCCGCCGTTGAACGTGGCAATCAGTTACTGCGTCGCTTTGAGCAATCGACCAAATCGTAATGTGAAATGCCGGGTGACGGCTGCGCCTTACCCGGCCTACAAATGCGCGTAGGCCGGATAAGCGTAGCGCCATCCGGCGCTGTTCAGGAATCAAACCTCCATGTCTTCATCCCGTCCGGTGTTCCGTTCGCGCTGGCTTCCCTATTTACTGGTGGCTCCGCAGCTGGTTATCACCGTTATTTTCTTTATCTGGCCTGCCGGTGAAGCGCTGTGGTACTCGCTACAATCCGTTGATCCGTTTGGTCTTTCCAGCCAGTTTGTCGGACTGGAAAACTTTGTCGCGCTGTTTCATGACCCGTACTACCTCGACTCATTCTGGACCACCATTAAGTTCAGTACGTTAGTCACGGTAAGCGGTCTGCTGGTGTCGTTATTTTTTGCGGCGTTGGTGAATTACGTGGTGCGCGGCAGCCGTTTTTACCAAACGCTGATGCTGTTGCCTTACGCCGTTGCGCCCGCCGTTGCTGCCGTATTGTGGATCTTCCTGTTTAACCCCGGGCGCGGGTTGATTACCCATTTTCTCGGTGAGTTTGGCTATGACTGGAACCATGCGCAAAACAGCGGTCAGGCAATGTTCCTGGTGGTGTTTGCGTCGGTCTGGAAGCAGATTAGTTACAACTTCCTGTTCTTCTTTGCCGCACTGCAGTCTATTCCGCGCTCACTGATCGAAGCCGCCGCGATTGACGGTGCGGGGCCGGTTCGCCGCTTCTTTAAACTGGCGCTGCCGCTCATTGCCCCGGTGAGCTTCTTCCTGCTGGTGGTGAATCTGGTGTATGCCTTCTTTGACACCTTCCCGGTGATTGATGCTGCCACAGCAGGCGGGCCGGTACAGGCGACCACGACGCTGATTTATAAGATCTATCGCGAAGGATTTGTCGGGCTGGATCTGGCTTCTTCCGCTGCACAATCGGTGGTGCTGATGTTCCTGGTCATTATTTTGACGGTGGTGCAGTTCCGCTATGTGGAAAGTAAGGTGCGTTACCAATGATTGAGAACCGTCGTGGGCTGACAATATTCAGCCATGCCATGTTGATTATGGGGATCATGGTGATCCTGTTTCCGTTGTACGTCGCGTTTGTCGCGGCGACGCTGGACAACAAAGCGGTGTTTGAGACGCCGATGACGCTGGTTCCCGGCACACAGCTGCTGGAAAACATGAAATACATCTGGGTCAACGGCGTGGGCGTCAACAGCGCGCCGTTCTGGCTGATGATGCTCAACAGTTTCATCATGGCGTTCAGCATTACGGTAGGGAAAATTACCGTTTCTATGCTCTCCGCATTCGCCATCGTCTGGTTCCGCTTTCCGCTGCGCAACCTGTTCTTCTGGATGATTTTTATCACCCTGATGCTACCGGTTGAGGTGCGTATTTTCCCGACGGTAGAAGTGATCGCCAACCTGAAGATGCTCGACAGCTATGCGGGTCTGACACTGCCGTTGATGGCATCTGCGACAGCGACTTTCCTGTTCCGTCAGTTCTTTATGACCCTGCCGGATGAACTGGTTGAGGCGGCGCGTATTGACGGCGCGTCACCGATGCGTTTTTTCCGCGATATCGTACTACCGCTGTCAAAAACCAATCTGGCGGCGCTGTTCGTGATCACCTTTATCTACGGCTGGAACCAGTATCTGTGGCCGTTGTTAATTATTACCGACGTCAATTTGGGCACTGCGGTGGCGGGTATCAAAGGCATGATTGCCACCGGTGAAGGCACCACGCAGTGGAACCAGGTAATGGCAGCCATGCTGCTGACGCTCATCCCTCCGGTAATCATCGTGTTAGCCATGCAGCGCGCGTTTGTGCGTGGTTTAGTGGACAGTGAGAAATAAAAATGGCTGGTTTAAAACTACAGGCAGTAACCAAAAGCTGGGACGGCAAAACCCAGGTGATTAAACCGCTGACGCTGGACGTCGCGGACGGGGAATTTATCGTGATGGTTGGCCCATCCGGCTGCGGAAAGTCTACGCTGTTGCGGATGGTGGCCGGGCTTGAACGGGTAAGCGGCGGCGATATCTGGATTGATAATAAACGCGTCACCGAGATGGAGCCGAAGGATCGCGGCATTGCGATGGTCTTTCAAAACTATGCTCTCTACCCGCATATGAGCGTGGAAGAAAACATGGCCTGGGGGCTGAAAATCCGCGGGATGGGCAAGGAGCATATTGCTGAGCGGGTGAAAGAGGCGGCGCGTATTCTCGAGCTGGGTGAGCTGCTCAAACGTCGTCCGCGCGAACTTTCCGGTGGCCAGCGCCAGCGCGTAGCGATGGGACGAGCGATTGTGCGTGACCCGGCGGTATTCCTGTTCGATGAGCCGCTTTCGAACCTTGACGCCAAGCTGCGCGTACAGATGCGTCTGGAGTTACAACATCTGCATCGCCGACTGAAAACCACCTCGCTGTACGTGACGCACGATCAGGTTGAAGCGATGACCCTCGCCCAGCGGGTTATGGTGATGAACAAAGGCATTGCCGAGCAAATCGGCACCCCAGTTGAGGTGTATGAAAAACCCGCCAGCCGCTTTGTGGCGAGCTTTATCGGCAGCCCGGCGATGAATCTGCTCGATGGGCGCATCAGCTCTACGGGTACCCATTTTGAGCTGGAGGGCGGCATGACGTTGCCCATTGGCAGAAGCGCCAGGGAGTGTATTGGGCGTAACATGACGCTGGGTATCCGCCCGGAGCATATTGCGCTAAGCTCGCAGGTCGAAGGTGGCGTGCCGCTGGTCGTCGACACGCTGGAAATGCTGGGTGCAGATAACCTGGCACACGGACGCTGGGGTGAGCAAAAGCTGGTGGTGCGGTTGGCGCATCAGCATCGCCCGACGGCAGGCAGCACGCTGTGGCTGCATCTGCCAGAAAATCATCTGCATCTTTTTGATGGCGAAACAGGACAACGTGTATGAGTAACTGGCCTTACCCCCATATTGTCGCCCATCGTGGCGGCGGTAAGCTAGCCCCGGAAAACACCCTGGCGGCGATCGACGTGGGGGCGCGATACGGGCATACCATGATTGAGTTTGACGCTAAATTGTCGAAAGACGGTGAGATCTTCTTACTGCATGACGACAACCTGGAACGCACCAGCAACGGCTGGGGCGTGGCTGGCGAGCTGAACTGGCAGGATCTATTGCGCGTGGACGCCGGCGGCTGGTTTAGCGGTGAGTTTAAAGGCGAACCGTTGCCGCTGCTCTCGCAAGTTGCTGAGCGCTGTCGCCAGCACGGCATGATGGCAAATATTGAGATCAAACCCACCACCGGGACGGGGGCGCTCACCGGGAAGGTCGTGGCGCTGGCCGCGCGGGAACTGTGGGCGGGAATGACGCCACCACTGTTGTCATCCTTTGAAATTGATGCGCTAGAAGCGGCGCAGCAGGCGGTGCCTGAACTGCCGAGAGGTTTGCTGCTGGATGAATGGCGCGAAGACTGGCGCGAGCTGGCCACGCGGCTTGGCTGCGTCTCTATTCATCTTAATCATAAGCTGCTGGATGAGGCGCGCGTGGATGCGCTGCGCGATGCGGGGCTACGTATTCTGGTGTATACCGTCAACCGACCCCAGCGCGCGGCGGAACTGCTGCGCTGGGGTGTGGACTGCATCTGTACCGATGCCATTGATACGATTGGCCCGGATTTCCAACCCTGTTAAGGTCCAATCGTTTTTAACGGAACGTTAGGCTGCGGCGTGCTGGAGGGCTTCAGCATGTCGCCGTTCTTTTTCTCCGACAGCATATGTTGCTTATTGAGCGAGCTGTCCGGATTACGGGTTCCACTCAACATCCCACCGTTACTGTTAGGCAGCATTTGCTGCTGTCCAGGATTCAACTCGCCCGGCTGAGACTGCAGCACGCGCTGGGTGTTCGTGTTGATTTGGTTTTCCATATGCTGTTGCTGCATGCGCGTCTGCGTTTGCAACTGCTGGTTGAGCATCCCTTTCTGCTGAATCTGCTGTGATTGCATTTGGGTTTGCATACGCTGCTGACTCGGGATCTGATAACCGGGTTGATTCGGGTTATTCATGGTGTTGATGGGCTGTGCAAAGCCAGCAAACGGCAAGAGCATGGCTAAAAGTAAGAGTCGTTTCATCGCTTTTCTCCTCTCGGGGATCGTTTAAGTTTACTCCTTTCTCGCCGTTACGATGATTATTTCAGAGTTATGCACCAGGCTTAGTGGGGGCCGACCCCCGTACATCTGGAGAATAACGATGATAAAACCGACGTTTTTACGCCGGGTAGCCATTGCTGCTCTGCTCTCAGGAAGTTGTTTTAGCGTGGCTGCCGCGCCGGCTGCGCCACCGCCGGTATCCTACGGTGTCGAGGAAGATGTGTTCCATCCCGTTCGCGCGCAACAGGGGATGGTGGCTTCCGTAGATGCTTTAGCCACCCAGGTTGGGGTGGATATTCTGAAACAGGGCGGGAATGCCGTTGATGCCGCTGTTGCCGTGGGCTACGCGCTGGCGGTGACGCATCCGCAGGCGGGTAATCTGGGCGGCGGTGGGTTTATGCTGCTGCGTACCAAAGACGGTAACACCACGGCGATCGATTTTCGTGAAATGGCTCCCGCTGGCGCGACCCGCGACATGTTCCTCGATGAACAGGGCAACGCCGATGCGAAAAAGTCGCTAACCTCACATCTGGCATCCGGTACGCCGGGTACGGTGGCGGGTTTCTCGCTGGCGCTGGAGAAATACGGCACGATGCCGCTGAACAAAGTCGTGCGCCCGGCAATGAAGCTGGCGGAAGAAGGCTTTGTGGTTAACGACGCGCTGGCCGACGATCTGAAAACCTATGGCAGCGAAGTGCTCCCTAATCACGAGAACAGTAAAGCCATTTTCTGGAAAGACGGCGAGCCGCTGAAAAAGGGCGACAAGCTGGTGCAAACGAACCTGGCGAAAAGCCTCGAGATGATTGCCGAGAACGGTCCGGATGCGTTTTATAAAGGGGCAATTGCCGATCAGATTGCGGAGGAAATGCAGAAAAACGGCGGGCTGATGACCAAAGAGGACTTAGCCGCCTATAAAGCCGTGGAGCGTACGCCGATTAGCGGCGACTATCGCGGGTATCAGGTATTCTCTATGCCGCCGCCGTCCTCAGGCGGGATTCACATCGTGCAGATCCTCAATATTCTCGAAAACTTCGATATGAAGAAGTACGGGTTTGGCAGCGCCGATGCCATGCAGGTAATGGCTGAAGCGGAGAAATATGCCTACGCCGACCGCTCGGAGTATCTGGGCGACCCGGATTTTGTGAAGGTGCCGTGGCAGGCGCTGACCAATAAAGCCTATGCCAAATCGCTTGCCGATCAGATTGATATCAACAAGGCTAAGCCTTCCAGCCAGATCAAACCTGGCAAGCTCGCGCCGTATGAAAGCAATCAGACCACCCATTTCTCGGTGGTGGATAAAGACGGTAATGCCGTGGCGGTGACGTATACGCTGAACACCACCTTCGGCACCGGGATTGTGGCGGGTAACACCGGCATTCTGCTGAATAACGAAATGGACGATTTCTCCGCCAAGCCGGGCGTGCCGAACGTTTACGGGCTGGTGGGCGGCGATGCTAACGCGGTTGGGCCGAAGAAGCGTCCACTATCATCAATGTCGCCGACTATCGTGGTAAAAGACGGGAAAACCTGGCTGGTTACCGGCAGCCCTGGCGGAAGCCGAATAATCACTACCGTGCTGCAAATGGTAGTCAACAGCATTGATTTCGGGATGAACGTCGCCGAAGCGACCAACGCGCCGCGCTTTCATCATCAGTGGTTGCCCGATGAACTGCGTGTTGAGAAAGGGTTTAGCCCGGACACCATTAAGCTGCTGGAGCAGAAAGGGCAGAAAGTCGCGCTGAAGGAAGCGATGGGCAGCACGCAGAGCATTATGGTAGGACCGGATGGCGCACTGTATGGCGCGTCCGACCCGCGTTCCGTGGATGATTTAACGGCGGGATACTGATGGTATTGCCGGGTCTGCCGTTGATGCAGGCCCGGCGAGTGCTTCCTGACGGTTTCTTACCCGTTATTTCACGCGCGCCATAAAGTACGCATCCACGTACTCGCCGTTGCGCAGGCCGTATTTCTTACCGGTGCCTTCGATCTCAAAGCCATGCTTTTTATAGACCGCAATCGCAGGTTCATTATCAACAAACACCGTTAACTCGATACGGTCGACGCGCAGCCAGTTGTCGCACATGTCGATCATCGTACGGAGAAGCGCGCTGGCAACGCCGCGATTCTGCCAGCGGGCATCAACGCAGATACCAAAATCGGCGACATGGCTGCGGCGCGGGCGCTGCGCGACCTCAATACAGAGGTGCCCCACGACGATATCGTCAATGCACGCGACCAATTGTTTGATTCCGACCCGTTCGGTTAGTCGTTCTTGCCACATCTCCATGGAAGGATGAGGAACCTGTAGCGTGTTGTGATACACCTCCGGCTGGGCATGGATCTGACGAATTGCGTCGTAATCTTTCTGTTCAGCGTGGCGTATCACTATCTCACTCATTCCTTATCTCCTTCAGGGTTAATTGAGTCTTTACCCTCGCTGAGAAAGAAAATTCCGTCAACTGCATTTTTTTTGCAAAAAGAAGTAGACAAGTGCGAATGAGAATGATTATTATTGCTCTGCTTTCAGGGGAACCCCTACGGAGAACCTGAAAGCACGACATTGCTCACATTGCTTCCAGTATTACTTTAGCCAGCTTTTGCTGGCTTTTTTTTTGGGGTTTTGTTTCAGCCTGGCTTACTTGCCATTTTGTCCCGGGGAAGTGCTCGTGCTCCTCACGTACATTTAGTACGCTCCGGGCCCTGCGCGCTTGCCGTGAACAAAATGACCGCGACGCCGACGGCCGATCCTGTCGCACCTGTGGTGCAGTTCAAACGCCATCCGGCAAAGATCCAACATTCAGTCTCCAGCCGCTTTGCGCTATGGTGTAGATAATCATCTTCAAAAGGACTGTCTCATGACCTTACACTGCGCATTTATTGGTTTTGGTAAAAGTACCACTCGCTACCATTTGCCGTACGTCCTCAACCGCAAAAATAGCTGGCATGTCGCGCACATTTTCCGCCGTAACGCCAGGCCGGAAGAGCAGGCGCCGCAGTATTCACATATTCACTTCACCAGTGACCTCGACGAGATCTTAAACGATCCGCAGGTGAAGTTAGTGATCGTTTGTACCCATGCTGACAGCCATTTTGACTACGCCAAACGTGCGCTGGAGGCGGGTAAAAACGTGCTGGTTGAGAAACCGTTCACGCCGACGCTGGCAGAAGCAAAAGTGCTGTTCGAACTGGCGCAAAGCAAAGGACTGACCATTACGCCGTACCAGAATCGCCGTTTTGACTCCTGCTTCCTTACCGCCAAAAAGGCGATTGAGAGCGGCAAACTCGGCAAGATTGTTGAGGTTGAAAGCCATTTTGATTATTACCGTCCCGAGGCGGAAACCAAGCCGGGATTGCCACAGGACGGCGCGTTTTATGGCCTGGGCGTACACACCATGGATCAGATTATTTCGCTGTTCGGACGCCCCGATCATGTGGCCTATGACATCCGCAGCCTGCGTAATAAAGCGAACCCGGACGATACCTTTGAAGCGCAACTGTTCTACGGTGACCTGAAAGCCATTGTTAAAACCAGTCATCTGGTGAAAATCGACTATCCGAAGTTTATCGTTCATGGCACCAAAGGCTCGTTTGTGAAGTACGGCATCGACCAGCAGGAAACCAGTCTGAAGGCCAATATCATGCCGGGTGAGCCAGGTTTCGCTGCTGATGACTCCATCGGAATGCTGGAGTATGTCAACGATGACGGCATCACAGTAAAAGAAGAGGTGAAGCCAGAGGTGGGGGATTACGGTCGCGTCTATGATGCGCTGTACCAGACGCTGACCGCTGGTACGCCTAATTACGTCAAGGAATCTGAAGTTCTAACCAACCTGGAGATCCTCGAACGCGCCTTCGAACAAGCAACGCCTGCCACAATAACCCTCGCCAAATAGCGTTAATCGACTCCTCTGGGCTTGTTCATATTTTTTGAACAGAGGAGTCAATTTTCACCCTCTATGATCCCAGGCGGATTGAGTCCACACTTACTCCATCGAAAACATCTGGGGGTGAACACAATGATCCATTTACGCAAAGCTAACGACCGCGGTCATGCGAATCATGGCTGGCTCGATTCCTGGCATACCTTCTCTTTTGCCAACTACTATGACCCGAACTTTATGGGGTTCTCGGCACTGCGCGTGATTAACGATGACGTGATTGACGCAGGCCAGGGCTTTGGCACTCACCCCCATAAAGACATGGAAATCCTGACCTACGTGCTGGAAGGCGCAGTAGAACATCAGGACAGCATGGGCAACAAAGAGCAGGTTCCTGCCGGTGAGTTCCAGATTATGAGCGCCGGGACGGGGATCCGTCATTCGGAGTACAACCCGAGCAATACTGAGAAGCTGCATCTGTATCAGATCTGGATCATGCCGCAGGAAAACGGTATTACGCCGCGCTATGAACAGCGCCGTTTCGATGCCGCTCAGGGTAAACAACTGGTGCTGTCGCCTGATGCCCGCGATGGCTCGCTGAAAGTGTACCAGGATATGGAGCTGTACCGTTGGGCGTTGGTCAAAGATGAGCAGTCGGTACATCAGATCGCCGCTGAACGTCGCGTCTGGATCCAGGTCGTTAAAGGCAACGTCACCATTAACGGAACCAAAGCGACCACCAGTGATGGTCTGGCAATCTGGGATGAACAGGCAATTTCGATTCATGCCGACAGCGACAGCGAAGTGTTACTGTTTGACCTGCCGCCTGTATAACGTGCTGTAACCTGATGTAGGCCGGATAAGACGCGAAAGCGTCGACATCCGGCTTTTCATCGTTTGTCATTAATTCCATGCGTCCGTGGTAAACTGGGGGAATCTATCCCTTTTTAACGCTTCAGGACGATGAAAAAGAAAAGACCCGTACTTCAGGATGTAGCCGACCGCGTGGGCGTGACCAAAATGACGGTCAGTCGCTTTTTGCGTAACCCGGAGCAGGTCTCCGTGGCGCTGCGGGGCAAAATTGCCGCTGCACTTGATGAGCTGGGTTATATTCCCAATCGCGCTCCTGATATCCTTTCTAACGCTACCAGCCGCGCTATCGGCGTGTTGTTACCGTCTCTCACAAACCAGGTTTTTGCTGAAGTGTTACGCGGCATTGAGGCCGTTACCGACGCCCATGGGTATCAAACCATGCTCGCGCACTACGGCTATAAGCCAGAGATGGAACAAGAGCGCCTGGAATCGATGCTGTCGTGGAATATCGATGGCCTGATCCTCACCGAACGTAGCCATACGCCTCGTACGCTGAAAATGATTGAGGTCGCCGGTATCCCGGTGGTTGAGTTGATGGACAGCCAGTCCCCGTGTCTGGATATCGCTGTCGGTTTCGACAACTTCGAAGCCGCGCGTCAAATGACCGCCGCTATCATCGCCCGCGGGCACCGTCATGTTGCCTATCTTGGCGCACGTCTTGATGAACGTACTATCATCAAACAGAGAGGCTACGAGCAGGCAATGCGCGATGCCAACCTGGTGCCGTACAGCGTGATGGTGGAACAGTCTTCTTCCTACTCCTCCGGTATTGAACTCATCCGTCAGGCGCGGCGCGAATACCCGCAGCTCGACGGCATTTTCTGTACCAACGATGACCTGGCGGTAGGGGCGGCCTTCGAATGCCAGCGTTTAGGGCTGAAAATCCCGGATGACATGGCGATTGCCGGATTCCACGGTCACGACATCGGGCAGGTGATGGAGCCGCGTCTGGCGAGCGTGCTCACGCCGCGTGAACGGATGGGCAGCATTGGTGCTGAACGTCTGCTGGCGCGCATCCGTGGTGAAGCAGTCACACCTAAAATGTTAGATTTAGGTTTCACCTTGTCACCGGGCGGATCTATTTAAGCCAACAAGTTTGAAGTAGCTCACACTTATACACTTCGAGCACGAATGGATATTGCTTCTCTATTTATCCGGCTGGACAATGTTACCGATAACAGTTACCCGTAACAATTTCCAGATTCTTGTACCAGTGGGGGCAACGCTTTGAGCACGACTAATCATGATCACCACGTTTACGTTCTGATGGGCGTATCGGGCAGCGGTAAATCTGCTGTCGCCAGCGAAGTGGCGCATCAACTGCAGGCCGCGTTTCTTGATGGCGATTTTCTCCATCCGCGCAGCAACATCATGAAAATGGCTTCCGGTGAGCCACTCAACGATGATGACCGTAAACCGTGGTTACAGGCGCTGAACGACGCCGCCTTTGCGATGCAGCGTACCAACAAGGTTTCGCTGATCGTCTGTTCCGCTCTGAAAAAAGTCTATCGCGACCAGCTACGCGACGGTAACCCGAACCTCTCTTTCATCTATCTGAAAGGGGATTTTGACGTTATCGAAAGCCGTCTGAAAGCGCGTAAAGGCCACTTCTTCAAAACGCAGATGCTGGTGACCCAGTTTGAAGCGCTGGAAGAACCAGGTGCGAATGAAAGCGATGTACTTGTGGTCGATATCGATCAACCACTGGACGGTGTGGTCGCCAGCACCATTGAGGTTATTAACCAGGGCAGTAAGTAGTGAGTACATTAACGCTTGTTTTAACAGCAGTAGGGTCCGTTTTATTACTGCTGTTTTTAGTGATGAAGGCGCGTATGCACGCCTTCCTTGCTTTGATGGTGGTGTCTATTGGTGCAGGTCTCTTTTCCGGTATGCCGCTCGATAAAATCGCCGCGACTATGGAAAAAGGGATGGGAGGCACGCTCGGTTTCCTGGCGATTGTTGTGGCGCTGGGGGCGATGTTTGGCAAGATTTTGCATGAGACCGGCGCAGTCGATCAAATTGCCGTCAAAATGCTGAAATCCTTCGGTCACAGCCGCGCGCATTACGCGATTGGCCTGGCCGGTCTGATTTGCGCGCTGCCGCTGTTCTTTGAGGTGGCAATTGTGCTGCTGATTAGCGTGGCGTTCTCAATGGCGCGCCACACCGGTACTAACCTTGTAAAGCTGGTCATTCCGCTGTTTGCGGGCGTGGCGGCGGCCGCAGCGTTCCTGCTGCCGGGGCCTGCGCCAATGCTGTTGGCCTCTCAGATGCACGCCGACTTTGGCTGGATGATCCTGATTGGTCTGTGCGCCGCGATTCCGGGCATGATTATCGCCGGACCGCTGTGGGGCAATTTCATCAGCCGTTACGTTGAGCTGAACATTCCTGATGATATTACTGAGCCGCATCTGGGCGAAGGTAAAATGCCGTCCTTCGGCTTTAGCTTGTCGCTGATCCTGCTGCCGCTGGTATTGGTTGGTCTGAAAACCATCGCCGCGCGCTTTGTGCCGGTTGGTTCTTCAACTTACGAATGGTTTGAGTTTATCGGCCATCCGTTTACCGCGATTCTGGTAGCGTGTCTGGTGGCGATTTACGGTCTGGCGATTCGCCAGGGTATGCCAAAAGACAAAGTGATGGAGATCTGCGGTCATGCGCTGCAACCGGCGGGGATTATCCTGTTGGTGATTGGTGCAGGTGGCGTGTTTAAACAGGTGCTGGTTGATTCCGGCGTCGGTCCGGCGCTGGGCGAAGCGTTAACCGGAATGGGTCTGCCGATTGCCATTACCTGCTTCGTGCTGGCGGCAGCGGTGCGTATCATTCAGGGTTCCGCAACCGTAGCCTGCTTAACGGCGGTCGGTCTGGTGATGCCGGTGATTGAACAGCTAAACTTCTCCGGCGCACAGATGGCGGCACTGTCTATTTGTATCGCAGGCGGCTCGATCGTGGTCAGCCACGTTAACGACGCCGGTTTCTGGTTGTTCGGTAAATTTACCGGCGCAACGGAAGCACAAACGCTGAAGACCTGGACGATGATGGAAACCATCCTCGGCACGGTCGGCGCAATTGTCGGTATGATTGCTTTCCAGCTGTTGAGCTGAGTCCTGTTGCCCGGTGGCGCTTGCGCTTACCGGGCCTGAATTCATTGCACACTGTAAGCCGGGTAAGCGTCACCCGGCTTTTTTACAGCATTACCATGCCTTCATCTGTTTTTAACCAGCGCGGCGCTTTCAGCGTGTCGGCGAAATAACCCACCAAATCCTGCAGCAAATCACCTGCCACTCGCTCCATATCATCAGAAAGCGTTTTGCTCATCAGCAAATGCGTCAAAAGCTGGCAGTAACGTCCCATCTGGTCGGGCTCAGGCTCGAAAAGGGGAAAACGGGTCGGTAAGGTTTCCACTGTCAGGCTGGCCTGTAGATGCTGCGGTACAGGCTCCGTTAAGGTCGGTTGTAATAACGCGAAACAGGCCGACAGACGTGCACAAATCGCCAGCTTTTCAACCGGGTCATGGCATTCAACCAGCCCTTCGACAAAACGCTCGCAGTTATCCGCCAGCTCGGTGAAATCCGTGGCATGGCTAAAGGGCAGGGTAAATAAAGAGTGTGAAAAGAGAGGGGTAGTCGCCATAGGGCAGCCTCCAGTATGTTTTATTTAAACCACCACCGGAGAGGCTAATCTCGCGGGTGGCGGAATCGAGCGGAGTTAGCCTTACCGGTCATACTGGATACCGGCGCGTCTTGCGACGCCCCCGCTCGACCCGCCATTGAGGCGAAATCGGTCGCACGACATAGAAGTATATGTCGCCAGTATGATTTTCAGAAGGCTAATTCTGGCACCTGATTTTGCAGGTGCAGCGAGAAGATAAGGCTTATCCGCGATGCTGACAAGAGGGCATTCCGGAAGGCACCTCGCAGAAATGAAAATACGTTATATCAGCGACTTAAAAGCATAAGGAATACCTGAAATTACAGCGGCGCCGTTGGCCCGGCTGAAAATCGCTGAGCTGTTTCCTGGACGCCGGGGCGACGCGCAGGGATGCGCGTCGAGGGCGCCGTTTGCATGGATGCTACCTGCGCCCGTCCCCGGAAGCGGGAAGGAATAAGGCGAGGGAACCGCGACGCGGCGATTTTCCTGCCGGAGAGCCGGGATTGTTAAGGGGGCTGCGTAGCCCCCTTAACACGTTCACCGATGAAGAAACTCCAGAGAAGCAACGAACATAACGTGAACGGAACCGTTCTCTGAAATGCCATGTTCTTCCAGTTTCAACACCATTGCCCGGTGGCGCTATGCTTACCGGGCCTACAAATGAGCACACATCAACATCGTAGGCCGGGTAAGGCGAAGCCGCCACCCGGCGTGAAACGAGTACATCACCCCTTCATCCACATCCGTACGCCATCGAGGAACATCTGGGTGGCCATCATCACCAGAATCAGCCCCATCAGGCGCTCCAGCGCGTTCACCCCTTTCTCCCCCAGCAGGCGTAAAAATAGCGACGACTGCAACAGAATCACAAACGTACCGCCCCAGGCGATCAGCAGCGCAATCACCAGATGCCCCATCTGGTTCGGGTACTGATGCGACAACAGCATTAATGAGGCCAGGATTGTCGGACCGGCTACCAGCGGAATCGCCAGCGGGACGATAAACGGCTCTTCACCCGCCGGAAGCCCGGCGCTATTCCCGGTGGCGCTGGGGAAAATCATCTTAATGGCGATCAGGAACAAAATGATGCCCCCGGAGATAGAGACGGTTTCCGCGCGCAGGTTAAGAAATGCCAGAATTTTCTCGCCCGCAAACAGGAATATCAGCATCACTAACAGCGCAATGAACAGCTCGCGAATCATAATCGCGCGGCGGCGTTTCGGTTCGGTATGTTTCAATACGGACATGAAAATGGGCAGATTTCCGAGTGGATCCATAATCAGGATCAATAAAACTGCCGCTGAAATGATTTCATTCATAACTCAAATTCCCTGATAATTACCGCGGACTTTCTGCTTGCTTGCGCAGCGGGATAAGTCGCATTACTGATGGCTTCGCTATCATTGATTAATTTCACTTGCGACTTTGGCTGCATTTTGTATGGTGAAGGATATGCCACCAGGACACTGGCATACATACACAGCACACATCTCTGCAGGAAAAAAACGCTATGAAAAATGTTGGTTTTATCGGCTGGCGCGGTATGGTCGGCTCTGTTCTCATGCAACGCATGGTTGAGGAGCGTGACTTCGACGCCATTCGCCCTGTTTTCTTTTCTACTTCCCAGCTCGGGCAGGCGGCACCGACATTCGGTGGAACCGCGACCGGCACGCTTCAGGACGCTTTTGATCTGGACGCGCTGAAGGCGCTCGATATCATCGTGACCTGTCAGGGCGGCGATTATACCAACGAAATCTATCCAAAGCTTCGTGAAAGCGGTTGGCAGGGTTACTGGATTGACGCGGCCTCTTCGCTGCGTATGAAAGACGATGCCATCATTATTCTCGATCCGGTTAACCAGGATGTCATCACCGATGGCCTGAATAAAGGGATTAAGACCTTTGTCGGCGGTAACTGTACCGTTAGCCTGATGCTGATGTCCCTTGGTGGCCTGTTTGCCAACGACCTGGTCGACTGGGTCTCCGTGGCGACCTACCAGGCGGCTTCCGGCGGCGGCGCGCGTCATATGCGCGAGCTGTTGTCTCAGATGGGTCATCTGTATGGCCATGTGGCCGATGAACTGGCGACCCCATCCTCTGCTATTCTCGATATCGAACGTAAAGTAACGACGCTGTCCCGCAGCGGCGAACTGCCGGTTGATAACTTCGGCGTACCGCTGGCCGGTAGCCTGATTCCGTGGATCGACAAACAGCTCGATAACGGTCAGAGCCGTGAAGAGTGGAAGGGACAGGCGGAAACCAACAAAATTCTCAACACGTCTTCCGTGATCCCGGTTGATGGTCTGTGCGTGCGCGTCGGCGCGTTGCGCTGCCACAGCCAGGCGTTCACCATCAAACTGAAAAAAGATGTGTCTATTCCGACCGTGGAAGAACTGCTGGCGGCGCACAACCCGTGGGCGAAAGTAGTACCAAACGATCGTGAAATCACCATGCGTGAGTTAACCCCGGCGGCCGTTACCGGCACGTTGACCACGCCAGTAGGTCGTCTGCGTAAGTTGAATATGGGACCGGAGTTCCTGTCAGCCTTTACCGTAGGTGACCAGCTGCTTTGGGGTGCTGCGGAGCCATTGCGCCGCATGTTACGTCAACTGGCGTAATGGTTTGTTAATGATCAAAGGGTGCTGAGTCACCCTTTTTTTTGCGTAATACAGGAGTAAGCGCAGATGTTTCATTTTTTACCAGGAGTAAGATAAAGCATTGGCTATTCTTTAAGGGTGACTTAGTACCGGAGGTATTAAGTTGTTGCCTGAAGGTGGGACGACGCAGAGAGGATGCACAATTGTGCTGCGCCGTTCAGGTCAAAAAAAGTGTCGCTACCTGATGTCGAAAATCAGTTGGAAGGGGTGACACCATAAAACAGGATGACAACCATGTCCGTTCGTATCGATAGAGACGTGATTAATGCGCTAATTGCAGGCCATTTTGCGGATCCTTTTTCCGTACTCGGTATGCACCAAACTGACGCTGGACTTGAAGTCCGCGCCTTATTACCTGACGCCACCGAAGTGTGGGTGATCGAACCCAAAACCGGACGCAAAGTCGGCAAGCTGGATTGCCTCGACTCTCGCGGTTTTTTCTGTGCTGTACTTCCCCGCCGTAAAAATTTCTTTCGCTATCAGTTGGCCGTTGTCTGGCATGGACAGCAGAATCTGATTGATGACCCTTATCGTTTTGGCCCATTGATCCAGGATATGGATGCCTGGCTGCTATCTGAAGGTACGCACCTGCGACCTTACGAAACGCTGGGCGCGCATGCGGATACTATGGATGGCGTAACCGGTACGCGCTTCTCCGTCTGGGCACCTAACGCTCAACGCGTGTCAGTGGTTGGGCAGTTCAACTACTGGGATGGTCGACGCCACCCGATGCGCCTGCGCAAAGAAAGCGGTATCTGGGAGCTGTTTATCCCCGGTGCCCAGCAGGGTCAGCTGTATAAATATGAGATGATCGATGCCAACGGTAAGCTGCGAATCAAAGCGGACCCTTACGCGTTTGAAGCGCAAATGCGCCCGGAAACCGCATCGCTTATCTGTGGTTTGCCGGAAAAAGTGGTGCAAAGTGAGGAGCGCAAAAAAGCCAACCAGTTTGATGCGCCGATTTCTATCTATGAAGTGCACCTGGGGTCATGGCGTCGTCATACCGATAACAACTTCTGGCTGAGCTACCGCGAGCTGGCGGATCAACTGGTGCCTTACGCCAAGTGGATGGGCTTTACCCACCTTGAACTGTTGCCGATTAACGAGCATCCGTTCGACGGTAGCTGGGGTTATCAGCCTACCGGCATGTACGCGCCGACCAGCCGTTTCGGCACGCGCGATGACTTCCGCTATTTTGTCAATGCCGCGCATCAGGCGGGGCTGAACGTCATTCTCGACTGGGTGCCGGGTCATTTCCCGTCGGACGACTTTGGTCTGGCTCAGTTTGATGGCACCAGTTTGTATGAACACAGCGATCCGCGTGAAGGCTATCACCAGGACTGGAACACGCTGATCTACAACTATGGCCGCCGTGAAGTCAGCAACTATCTGGTGGGCAACGCCCTGTACTGGATTGAGCGCTTTGGTATCGACGCGCTGCGCGTGGATGCCGTGGCATCGATGATTTATCGCGACTACAGCCGTAAAGAAGGGGAATGGGTTCCGAACGAATTTGGCGGTCGTGAAAACCTCGAAGCTATTGAATTTTTACGCAATACCAACCGTATTCTTGGCGAACAGGTGCCGGGTGCGGTGAGCATGGCGGAAGAGTCCACTGATTTTGCTGGCGTTTCAAGACCGCAGGACATGGGCGGTTTAGGGTTCTGGTATAAGTGGAACCTCGGCTGGATGCACGACACGCTGGACTACATGAAACTGGACCCGGTTCATCGTCAGTACCATCACGACAAGCTGACCTTCGGTATGCTGTACAACTACACCGAAAACTTTGTCCTGCCGCTGTCGCATGACGAAGTGGTACACGGTAAAAAATCCATTCTCGATCGCATGCCGGGAGACGCATGGCAGAAGTTTGCCAACCTGCGCGCCTACTACGGCTGGATGTGGGCCTTCCCCGGTAAGAAACTGCTGTTTATGGGCAACGAGTTTGCGCAGGGACGTGAATGGAACCACGACGCCAGCCTCGACTGGCACCTGCTGGAAGGCGGCGACAACTGGCACCACGGCGTACAGCGTCTGGTGCGCGATCTGAACCACACCTACCGTCATCACAAAGCGCTGCACGAGCTCGACTTTGACGCCTATGGCTTTGAGTGGCTGGTGGTGGATGACAACGAACGTTCGGTGCTGGCTTTCGTGCGTCGTGACAAGGTCGGCAATGAAATCATCGTGGTCAGTAACTTTACGCCTGTGCCCCGCCACGGCTATCGCTTCGGTATCAATCAGCCGGGGAAATGGCGAGAGATCCTCAATACCGATTCGATGCATTACCACGGCAGCAATACCGGCAACGGCGGTGCGGTGCACAGTGATGAAATCGCCAGTCATGGTCGTCAGCATTCACTGAGCCTCACGTTGCCGCCGTTGGCAACGATTTGGCTGGTTCGGGAGGGGGAATGACGCAACTGGCAACCGGCAACGCCACCCCCCATGGTGCAACGTATGACGGCCATGGCGTCAATTTCACCCTTTTCTCGGCCCACGCTGAGCGCGTTGAATTATGCGTATTC
Organism: Citrobacter sp. Cy070; assembly: GCF_030332245.1. Lineage (NCBI taxonomy): Bacteria > Pseudomonadati > Pseudomonadota > Gammaproteobacteria > Enterobacterales > Enterobacteriaceae > Citrobacter > Citrobacter sp. Cy070. Next base: position 53,185 of record NZ_JAOWIG010000009.1, on the reverse strand, counting down.
GATGAGCAAGGCTGCGAACTCCGCTACGACCTGCCGGGGCGTAGCGGCGATGTCTGGCACGGCTATCTGGCCAACGCCCGGCCCGGTCTGCGCTATGGCTATCGCGTCCATGGCCCATGGCAACCGCAGCAGGGCCACCGGTTTAACCCAGCCAAGCTGCTGCTCGACCCTTGCGCGCGTCGGGTAGAGGGCGAGTTAAAAGATAACCCGCTGCTGCACGGCGGGATAAATGAACCAGATCACCGTGATAACGCCGCCATCGCGCTGAAGGGCGTGGTGGTGTCCGACCATTATGACTGGGAGGATGATGCCCCGCCGCGCACGCCGTGGGGCAATACCGTGATTTACGAAGCGCATGTCAAAGGGTTGACGTATTTGCATCCTGACCTGCCGGAAGAGATTCGCGGGACTTACAAAGCGCTGGGTCATCCGGTGATGATCGATTACTTCAAGCGTCTCGGTATTACCGCGCTGGAGCTGCTGCCGGTGGCGCATTTTGCCAGCGAACCGCGACTTCAGCGGCTGGGCCTGTCGAACTACTGGGGCTACAACCCGGTGGCCATGTTCGCGCTGCATCCGGCCTATGCCTGCTCGCCGGAGAGTGCGCTTGATGAGTTTCGCGACGCGGTAAAAGCGCTGCACAAAGCGGGGATTGAGGTCATTCTCGATATCGTTTTGAACCACAGCGCCGAGCTGGATCTTGAAGGACCGGTCTTCTCCCTGCGCGGAATTGATAACCGTAGCTATTATTGGATCAGGGACGATGGTGATTACTACAACTGGACCGGCTGCGGGAACACCCTCAACCTGAGCCATCCTGGCGTTGTGGAATACGCATGTGAATGCCTGCGTTATTGGGTGGAAACCTGCCACGTGGACGGCTTTCGTTTTGATTTAGCATCCGTCATGGGGCGTACGCCTGCGTTTCGTCAGGATGCGCCGCTGTTTACCGCGATCCAAAACTGTCCGCTGCTCTCTCGCGTCAAACTGATTGCGGAACCGTGGGATATTGGTGAAGGCGGGTATCAGGTGGGGAATTTTCCCCCACCGTTTGCCGAGTGGAATGACCATTTTCGCGACGCAAGTCGACGCTTCTGGCTTCAGCGTAATCTGTCTTTAGGTGAGTTTGCCGGACGTTTCGCTGCATCCAGCGATGTGTTTAAACGCAATGGCCGCAAACCCAGCGCCACGGTCAATCTGGTGACCGCGCACGACGGTTTTACGCTACGCGACTGTGTGTGCTTCACAAATAAGCACAATGAAGCGAATGGTGAGGAAAATCGCGACGGCACTAGCAATAACTACAGCGACAATCATGGTAAAGAAGGATTAGGCGGCACGCTGGACCTGATTGAACGGCGGCGCGACAGCATTCATGCGCTGTTAACCACGCTGTTGCTCTCCCAGGGGACGCCGATGTTGCTGGCGGGCGATGAGCATGGTCATAGCCAGCACGGCAACAATAACGCTTACTGTCAGGATAACGCCTTAACCTGGCTGGACTGGCAGCAGGCAAACAGTGGGCTAACCACATTTACTGCCGCGCTGATTCATCTGCGCCGGCAAATACCCGCATTAACGGGGGATTGCTGGTGGGAAGAGGGTGATGGCAATGTTCGTTGGCTGAATAAGTACGCACAACCCTTAAGTGCGGATGAGTGGCAAAACGGCCCGAGGCAGATGCAAATCCAGCTTTCAGACCGTTTTCTGATTGCAATAAACGCCACGCTTGAGGTGACAGATATCGTTTTACCTGAAGGGGAATGGCACGCCATTCCCCCATTTGCCGGAGAGGATAATCCGGTGCTTACGGCTGTCTGGCAGGGACCTGCGCACGGACTGTGTGTGTTCCAGAGAAGATAAAAAGGAGTTAGTCATGGTGAGTTTAGAGAAGAACGATCGTGTAATGTTGGCGCGCCAGCTGCCATTAAAATCTGTTGCCCTGATCCTGGCCGGTGGCCGCGGAACCCGTCTGAAAGATTTAACCAACAAACGAGCCAAGCCTGCCGTGCACTTTGGCGGTAAGTTCCGCATTATCGATTTTGCTTTATCCAACTGTATTAACTCCGGGATCCGCCGTATCGGCGTGATCACTCAGTACCAGTCCCACACGCTGGTGCAGCATATTCAGCGCGGCTGGTCGTTCTTTAGCGAAGAGATGAACGAGTTCGTCGATCTGCTGCCTGCCCAGCAGAGAATGCAGGGTGAAAACTGGTATCGCGGCACGGCGGACGCGGTAACCCAAAACCTGGATATCATTCGACGCTATAAAGCGGAATATGTGGTGATCCTCGCGGGCGATCATATTTATAAGCAGGACTACTCACGCATGCTGATCGACCACGTCGAGAAAGGCGCGCGCTGCACCGTGGCCTGTATGCCTGTGCCGATCGAAGAAGCTAGCGCGTTTGGCGTAATGGACGTGGACGACACCGATAAAATTATCGAGTTCGTTGAAAAACCTGCCAACCCGCCGGCTATGCCAGGCGATCCGACCAAATCCCTTGCCAGTATGGGGATCTACGTTTTTAACGCCGATTACCTGTATGAATTGCTGGCGGAAGATGACCTCGATGAAAACTCCAGCCACGATTTCGGCAAAGACATTATCCCGAAAATCACTGAAGCTGGCATGGCGTATGCACATCCATTCCCGTTGTCCTGCGTGCAGTCTGACCCAGAGTCCGAACCGTACTGGCGCGATGTGGGAACGCTGGAGGCCTACTGGAAGGCGAACCTCGATTTGGCTTCGGTGACGCCTGAACTGGATATGTACGACCAGGACTGGCCAATCCGAACGCACATGGAATCGCTGCCTCCGGCGAAATTTGTTCAGGACCGTTCCGGCAGCCACGGCATGACGCTGAACTCGCTGGTTTCCGGTGGCTGTATTATTTCGGGTTCGGTGGTGGTGCAGTCCGTTCTGTTCCCGCGCGTGCGGGTGAATTCTTTCTGTAACATTGATTCGGCAGTGTTGTTACCTGAAGTGTGGGTTGGACGTTCGTGCCGCTTACGTCGTTGCATTATCGATCGCGCCTGCATCATTCCTGAGGGCATGGTGATTGGCGAAAATGCGGAAGAAGATGCTCGTCGCTTCTACCGCTCAGAGGAAGGCATTGTGCTGGTCACGCGTGAAATGCTACGCAAACTGCAAATCAAACAGGAGCGATAATGCAGGTTTTACACGTTTGTTCAGAGATGTTCCCCCTGTTAAAAACCGGGGGACTGGCGGATGTTATTGGGGCGTTACCTGCGGCACAAATTGCGGACGGTGTGGATGCCCGCGTATTGCTTCCGGCGTTTCCTGATATTCGTCGCGGCATTCCCGATGCGCAGGTCGTGACGCGTCGGGATACCTTCGCCGGACGGATAACGCTGTTGTTCGGACATTACAACGGCGTCGGCATTTATCTGATTGATGCGCCACATCTCTATGACCGTCCCGGGAGCCCGTATCACGATACGAACCTGTTTGCGTATACCGATAACGTGCTGCGTTTTGCGCTGTTGGGTTGGGTCGGCTGTGAAATGGCCTGCGGCCTTGACCCATTCTGGCGCCCGGATGTGGTGCATGCGCACGACTGGCACGCTGGCCTGGCCCCGGCGTATCTGGCGGCGCGCGGCCATCCGGCGAAATCGGTGTTCACCGTACACAACCTGGCGTATCAAGGCATGTTTTATGCAAAGCATATGGATGACATCCAATTGCCATGGTCGTTCTTTAATGTGCACGGGCTGGAGTTTAACGGCCAGATTTCGTTCCTGAAGGCCGGGTTGTACTACGCCGACCACATTACGGCGGTGAGTCCAACTTACGCGCGGGAGATTACCGAGCCGCAGTTTGCCTATGGTATGGAAGGTCTGTTGCAGCAGCGTCATCGCGAAGGACGGCTTTCCGGCGTGCTGAACGGCGTTGATGAAAAAATCTGGAGCCCGGAAACTGACCTGCTGCTGGCGTCGCGCTATACGCGTGACACGCTGGAAGAGAAGGCGGAGAACAAACGTCAGCTACAGATCGCGATGGGACTTAAGGTTAACGATAAAGTGCCGCTGTTTGCTGTCGTGAGCCGCCTGACCAGTCAGAAAGGGTTGGATCTGGTGTTGGAGGCTCTGCCGGGTCTGTTAGAGCAGGGTGGACAGCTGGCGCTACTTGGCGCGGGCGACCCAGTATTACAGGAAGGTTTCCTCGCCGCGGCGGCGGAACATCCGGGCCAGGTGGGCGTACAGATTGGCTATCATGAAGCCTTCTCGCATCGCATCATGGGCGGGGCTGATGTGATATTGGTGCCCAGCCGTTTTGAGCCGTGTGGCTTAACACAATTGTATGGACTGAAGTACGGCACGTTGCCGCTGGTGCGACGTACCGGTGGGCTGGCTGATACGGTGTCTGATAGTTCGCTGGAGAACCTGGCGGACGGTATCGCCAGTGGGTTTGTATTTGAAGATAGTAATGCCTGGTCGCTGCTACGGGCGATCCGGCGTGCTTTCGTATTGTGGTCCCGGCCTTCGCTGTGGCGGTTTGTACAACGTCAGGCCATGACCATGGATTTTAGCTGGCAAGTCGCGGCGAAGTCATACCGTGAGCTTTACTATCGCTTGAAATAGTTATCCAGGAATCACCTATATGAATGCTCCATTTACTTATGCATCGCCCACACTCAGCGTAGAGGCACTTAAGCATTCTATCGCCTACAAGCTGATGTTCACGATTGGTAAAGACCCGGTCATTGCCAATAAACATGAGTGGCTGAACGCCACATTGTTCGCGGTGCGCGATCGTCTCGTGGAGCGCTGGCTGCGTTCTAATCGTGCGCAATTATCCCAGGAAACTCGACAGGTCTATTACCTGTCTATGGAGTTCCTGATTGGCCGCACGCTTTCCAATGCACTGTTATCGTTGGGGATTTATGACGATGTCAAAAATGCGCTGGAAGGCATGGGGCTGGATCTTGAAGATCTGATCGACGAAGAAAACGACCCGGGTCTTGGCAACGGTGGCCTCGGGCGCCTGGCGGCCTGCTTCCTGGACTCGCTGGCAACGCTGGGACTGCCGGGACGTGGCTACGGTATTCGCTATGACTACGGCATGTTCAAGCAAAACATTGTTGATGGCCGACAGAAAGAGTCGCCAGACTACTGGCTGGAATACGGTAACCCATGGGAGTTCAAACGCCACAATACGCGCTACAAAGTGCGTTTTGGCGGGCGTATTCAGCAGGAAGGCAAGAAAACGCGCTGGATAGAAACTGAAGAGATCCTCGCGGTTGCCTACGACCAGATTATCCCCGGTTACGACACTGATGCCACCAACACGCTGCGCCTGTGGAATGCACAGGCCAGTAGCGAAATCAACCTTGGTAAATTCAATCAGGGCGATTACTTTGCGGCGGTGGAAGATAAAAACCACTCCGAGAACGTTTCCCGCGTGCTGTATCCGGATGACTCCACCTATTCGGGACGCGAGCTGCGCTTGCGTCAGGAGTATTTCCTGGTCTCCGCCACGGTGCAGGATATCCTGAGTCGTCATTACCAACTGCACAAAACCTACGACAACCTGGCGGACAAAATTGCTATTCACCTCAATGACACCCATCCGGTGCTGTCGATCCCTGAGCTGATGCGTCTGCTGATTGATGAGCACAAGTTTAGCTGGGACGATGCCTTTGAGGTGTGCTGTCAGGTCTTCTCGTATACCAACCATACGCTGATGAGCGAGGCGCTGGAAACCTGGCCGGTGGATATGCTGGGTAAAATTCTGCCGCGCCACCTGCAAATTATCTTTGAGATTAACGATTACTTCCTGAAAACGCTGCAGGAGCAGTATCCGAGCGATACGGGTCTGTTGGGGCGGACGTCGATCATCGATGAATCCAACGGCCGCCGGGTGCGTATGGCATGGCTGGCGGTGGTGGTGAGCCACAAGGTTAACGGCGTGTCGGAACTGCACTCCAACCTGATGGTACAGTCGCTGTTTGCTGACTTTGCGAAGATCTTCCCGATCCGTTTTTGCAACGTTACCAACGGCGTGACGCCGCGTCGCTGGCTGGCGCTGGCGAATCCGGCGCTTTCCAATGTGCTGGATGAGAACATTGGCCGTACCTGGCGCACCGATCTCAGTCAGCTCAGCGAACTGGAACAACACTGCGATTACCCGCTGGTAAATCAGGCGGTGCGTCATGCGAAGCTGGAGAACAAAAAGCGACTGGCGACGCTCATCGCGCAGCAGTTGAATGTGGTGGTGAATCCGAAATCGCTGTTTGATGTGCAGATAAAGCGTATTCACGAATACAAACGTCAGTTGATGAACGTGCTGCATGTGATCACCCGCTACAACCGCATTAAGGCCGATCCTGACGCCGAGTGGGTGCCACGTGTGAATATCTTCGCCGGTAAAGCGGCTTCGGCTTATTACATGGCGAAGCACATCATTCACCTGATTAACGATGTCGCGAAAGTGATCAACAACGATCCGCAAATTGGCGACAAGCTGAAGGTGGTGTTTATTCCTAACTACAGCGTCAGCCTGGCGCAGGTGATTATTCCTGCCGCCGACCTGTCTGAGCAAATCTCACTGGCCGGGACCGAAGCCTCCGGGACCAGTAACATGAAATTTGCGCTGAATGGCGCGCTGACCATCGGTACGCTGGATGGCGCCAACGTCGAGATGCTGGAGCATGTGGGCGCAGAAAATATCTTTATCTTTGGTAATACGGCGGAAGAAGTGGAGGCGCTGCGTAGTCAGGGTTACAAGCCGCGTGAGTATTACGAGAAAGATGAAGAGCTGCATCAGGTGCTGACGCAGATCGGCAGTGGCGTATTCAGCCCTGAGGAGCCGGGACGCTATCGCGACCTGGTGGACTCATTGATTAACTTTGGCGACCACTATCAGGTGCTGGCGGATTATCGCAGCTACGTTGATTGCCAGGATAAGGTTGATGAACTGTATCGTCATCCGGAAGAGTGGACCACCAAGTCGATGATTAATATCGCCAACATGGGCTACTTCTCGTCGGACAGGACGATCAAAGAGTACGCCGAAAACATCTGGCATATTGATTCGGTGCGGTTGTAAAACACGAGGCCGGGGGCGCTTCGCTTGCCCGGCCTACGTTTATGCACTTTTGTAAGCCGGATAAGGCGTCGCCGCCATCCGGCATTTTTATCAGGACGCCAGCGACAGTTGGTGCTTCTCAATGTACTCCGCCAGCCACTGGGTCATGCGCGACTGCTGTTCTGCATTCAGCCACATCCCTTCTTTCGTACGACGCCACAGCGCATCGTCCGCACGACGAACCCATTCGTGATCGACCAGATATTTCAGCTCGGCCTCATAAAACTCATGGCCAAAGTCTTCACCTAACTCGGCAAGCGAGGTGGCTTCGCCGATGACCCATTCGGTGTTGCTGCCGTAGGTACGCGAATAATGGCGCGCCAGCGACTCGGTCAGGAATGGGTAGCGACGGCGCAGTTTGGCCGCGTAATCCTCGCGATCGCCGCCGATGTCACCGCCTGGCAGGATGCACTCTTTGGTCCATGCAGGCCCAATGCCCTGATAGTACGACGCCAGTTTTTCCATCGCATGTTCAGCCAGCTTACGGTAGGTCGTCAGCTTGCCGCCAAAGACCGACAGCAGCGGCGCTTTGCCGTTTTCATCATGGATATCCAGCGTGTAATCACGGGTGATAGCCTGCGGCGAGTCGGACTCGTCGTCGCACAGCGGGCGCACGCCTGAGTAAGTCCAGACGATATCATCACGGCCCAGCTGTTTCTTAAAGTGCGCATTGTAGACCTTCAGCAGGTAATTGATTTCACTCTCATCAATTTTCACCGCTTTTGGGTCGCCTTTGTATTCGACGTCGGTCGTCCCGATGATCGAGAATTCGTCCATCCATGGGATGACAAACACAATACGTTTATCTTCGTTTTGCAGGATGTAAGCCTGTTTCTGGGTATGGACGCGCGGCACCACGATGTGGCTGCCTTTAATCAGGCGAATACCGTACGGCGATGGCAGGTGCATGCCGTCGTCGAAGAACTCTTTCACCCACGGGCCGGTGGCGTTGACCAGACCGCGCGCCTGCCAGGTGTGCTTTTTGCCGGTGTCGATGTCTTCGGCTTCCACAATCCACAAACCGTTTTCACGGCGAGCGGAGGTGGCGCGCGTGCGGGTTAACACTTCTCCGCCTTTGCGTACGACCATTTGGGCATTTGCCAAAACCAGTCGTGCATCGTCTACCCAGCAATCAGAATATTCGAAACCGCGCACAATCTCGGGTTTCATTACGGAATCCGCGCCAAAACGCAAACCGGTAGAACCTGGCAAACTGGTGCGTTTGCCCAGATGATCGTACATAAACAGACCAATACGGATCATCCACGCCGGACGCAGATGCGGGCGATGGGGCAGACGAAAGCGCATTGGGAAGGCGATATGCGGTGCCATTTTCAACAGCACTTCACGTTCGGCCAGCGCTTCGCTAACCAGACGGAATTCGTAGTGTTCCAGGTAGCGCAGGCCACCGTGGATGAGTTTGGAGCTGGCGGAGGAGGTCGCGCAGGCTAAATCCTGTGCTTCCAGCATCAGTACGGATAATCCGCGTCCAGCGGCATCTGCCGCGATACCGGCACCGTTGATGCCTCCACCTATCACAATCAGATCTTTGGTTTCCATGCTGGCCTCTCGCACTTTCGTTATAGCTCATTAATGTTCGTTATCGAGCATAATAGCAAAGAATCGCGCCATTGGTAACATCGGATAAACAATTTACAGTGATACATATAACATTATGGTGTTTAACTGCCGTCGGGACGTACACTAAGAAGTAACATGTTTGAAAAGCGTCACCTGCTAATAAAGAAGAGAGAGCAATGGATCAGTTTGAATGTATTAATGTCGAAGAAGCGCATCAGAAGCTGCATCAGGGAGCTGCGGTGTTAGTGGATATCCGCGATCCGCAAAGCTATGCGATGGGTCACGCCCCGCAGGCGTTTCATCTGACGAACGACACGCTGGGGTCATTTATGCGTGAGCATGATTTCGACACCACTGTGTTGGTGATGTGTTATCACGGCAACAGCAGTAAAGGCGCGGCGCAATATCTTCTGCAGCAGGGCTATGACGCGGTTTACAGCGTTGACGGCGGCTTCGATGCCTGGCATCGACATTTTCCGGCAGAAGTGGCATACGGTTCGTAAGCTAACAAAGATGCAGCCTGAAATGGGCAGGATATATATACTGTCCTCTTTTGTGTGGATGAAGCGACAGCAACCATGTTGATGATTACCTCTTTTGCTAACCCCCGCGTGGCGCAGGCATTTGTTGATTATATGGCGACACAGGGCGTTATCCTGACGATTCAACAACATCAGCAAACGGATGTCTGGTTGGCGGATGAGTCCCAGGCTCAGCGCGTGCACGCTGAACTGGCGCGATTTCTGGAGAACCCGGGCGATCCGCGCTATCTGGCGGCAAGCTGGCAGTCAGGGCAGACCGACAGCGGTTTGCGCTATCAACGCAATCCGTTTCTTGCCACGTTGCGCGAACGTGCGGGTCCGGTGACCTGGGCGGTGATGGCCGCGTGTGTGCTGGTGTTTATCGCAATGAATGTGATGGGTGACCAGGCGGTTATGCTCTGGCTGGCATGGCCGTTTGATCCTACGCTGAAATTTGAATTCTGGCGTTATTTCACCCACGCGTTTATGCACTTCTCACTGATGCACATTCTGTTCAACCTGTTGTGGTGGTGGTATCTCGGCGGCGCGGTTGAAAAACGACTCGGCAGCGGAAAACTAATCGTCATTACCGTAATTAGCGCGCTGTTGAGCGGCTATGTGCAGCAGAAATTTAGCGGCCCGTGGTTCGGTGGACTTTCCGGCGTAGTGTACGCCCTGATGGGCTACGTGTGGTTGCGCGGTGAGCGCGATCCGCAAAGCGGCATTTTCCTGCAGCGTGGTTTGATTATCTTTGCGTTGATGTGGATTGTTGCCGGCTGGTTTGATTTGTTCGGCATGTCGATGGCGAACGGCGCGCATATCGCCGGGCTGGCCGTCGGTCTGGCAATGGCATTTGCTGATACTATTCATGTGCGAAAACGAACGTAATTTCAGGGAACCATAATGAAGCAAACACAACGACATGACGCGATCATCGAACTGGTAAAAAAACAGGGATACGTCAGCACCGAGGAGCTGGTGGAGCATTTCTCCGTCAGCCCACAGACGATTCGCCGCGATCTCAACGATCTGGCCGATCAGAACATGATTTTGCGCCATCACGGCGGCGCGGCGCTGCCCTCCAGCTCGGTCAACACGCCGTGGCATGACCGTAAAGCGACGCAGACGGCGGAAAAAGAGCGCATTGCCCGCAAAGTCGCCACGCAGATCCCGAACGGCTCCACGCTGTTTATTGATATCGGCACCACGCCGGAAGCGGTCGCTCATGCGCTGCTTAATCACAGCAACCTGCGCATTGTGACCAACAACCTCAATGTGGCGAATACGCTGATGGCAAAAGAGGATTTCCGCATTATTCTGGCCGGTGGCGAACTGCGTAGCCGTGACGGCGGTATTATGGGCGAAGCGACCCTCGACTTTATTTCACAGTTCCGTCTGGACTTTGGCATCTTAGGGATAAGCGGTATCGACAGCGATGGTTCGCTGCTGGAATTTGATTATCACGAAGTTCGCACCAAACGCGCCATTATTGAGAATTCACGTCATGTGATGCTGGTGGTGGATCATTCGAAGTTTGGTCGTAATGCGATGGTGAACATGGGCAGTATCAGCATGGTGGATGCAGTATATACCGACACGCTACCGCCTGCTGGCGTGATGCAGGTCATTGCTGACCATCATATCCAGTTAGAGTTGTGCTAAGCGGGTTCCAGGCCTGATACGCATAGCGCATCAGGCGTTAACTAAACGCCATACCCCATCATCTTCAGCAGTTTCTGCGCATGTTGCACCGCATCCTGGCGGTGCGCCACACCGAGCTTTTGGTACAAATTGCGGATGTGCGTCTTAATGGTCGTCGCGGCAACAGCCAGCTCACCGGCAATTTGCTCGTTGCTGTAGCCAGAATAAATCAGACCGAGAACCTGCCATTCACGCTGGGTCAGCGGGCTGGTACGGATCAGCTCCGGGACGTCCGGGTGGGTGAGCAGACGTTCAACGAATCCTTCATCAAAGTGGGCGAATTTGTGGCGGTGATGCTGGTTAATCTCGCGCAAAATACGCTGCGCACGATGCTGTTCAAGTTCCGGTAATGTGTTGAGCTGAATCAGCTGGCGTAACTGCTGCGCCATGGCCTCGCCTTCGATCACAAAGTGGCTGATGAACCCGGTGCGGTTCGCCAGTTGCAGGGCGTCGAGCAACACCCGCTGTGCGTCATTTTTGCGCCCCGCCTGCCAGTACAACTGATTAAGCAGCAGCAGGTTACGGTTCAGATCGCTCATCAGGCGCAGATTGCGCGCATTTTCATTCAACTCTTCCAGCACAATCTCAGCCGGTTCAAACTCGCCCAACAGGATCTGCGCACGGGCGATGTTGCGCCACTGTCCTTGCAGGAAGTGGTTATTGGCGAATTCCGGTTTCGGCGTGTGGCGCAGCCAGTTGGCGGCTGAATTTTTGTCGCCGACCATTTGCCAGTAAATCACCCGGACCTTATCAGCGTTGGAGATCCAGTCGCTGTGATAGTGGCCATTACCCAGCAGGTTTTCCAGACGGTTGAGCAGGCTACGGGCGTTGTCCAGATCGCCACGCGCCAGCGAACACTGAACCTGCAGCGCCAGACACTGTAGCTGCTGCTGCGGCTGGAAGGTGGAAAGTAGTTCAATACCCGAGCGGGCAGACGCTTCCGCTTCGTCCAGGCGCGCCCATGCCCACAGGAGCTGCGCACGAATGCGCACCAGGAACTCGTGCATCGGCAGCTGTTCGAGGTGCTGCTCTTTGATCAGCTGGAACGCTTTTTCCTGGATTTCCCAGGCGGCCTGCAAAAAGCCCTGGGCAAACAAGATTTCACTTTGCTGAATAAGACTCCACAGGGCGTAATGCCAGACGTCATGATGGCGCGCCATTTGTTCGGTTTGCTGCATCAACGCCAGAGAACGCGTGAGGTCGCCCTTACAGTGCAGAACTTCGCCGTGTACCGAGGTGGCGACAATTCGGCTATAGAACCAGGCGATGGGTAATTCATCCAGCGCCAGTTTCGCCAGACGCTCGGCTTCATCAGGATTTCCGTCGTTAATCGCGACCTGCGCTCGCAGGGCGTTAAATTCAGCATGTAGCGTCTGTTCCATATCGCCTTTCATTTCCTGCTCAGCGCGCGCCAGCAGGGTATTCACCTCGCCGTAGCGGTGCTGGCTTTGCATCAGCCAGGCTTGCAGCAGAACCAGACGCGGATTTTCCAGCAGGCTTTCCCACGGCAGAGCTTTCAATGATTCTTCAAGTAATGCCAGTTCGCTGTGGTTAAACAGCCCCCACGCATGATTGAGCAGAATGTCGCGCAGCATATGGGCGTCGCCTGCCGCCAGCGCGTGGTGGATGGCTTCGGTCGGAAAACCTTGCGCCATCCAGCTTTCAGCGGCGGCGCGGTGTATTTCGGGAAGTTCGGTAGCTAACTCCCACTGGCAACGCTGGCGTAAAAAGCTGCCAAATAGCGGGTGATAGCTAAACCATTCGCCGACATCATCCATCCGCTGCAGGAATAATCCCTGGCGCTCAATTTCCTCCAGCCGCATTTGGCCGTTTTCTTCGCCCGTGACCCGAACAATCAGCGCATCGTTCATCGAGCGCAGGATGGCGCTTTTTAGCAGGAAATGGCGGGTTCCGATATCGACGCTGTCCAGGACTTCATCGACCAGATAATCGGATAAATGGCTGGCGTTGATACCGGCCAGACGTCGTGCCGACTGGTGGGCGGAATGGTTGTTCTGACGGGCAGATAAGGCGATCAGCTGTAACGCCGTGGCCCAGCCTGCAACGTCATCGCACATGCGGCTACTTTCCGCAGCCTCAATCGGGGAGGACAGGCGACGGTCAAAGAATTGTTTGGCTTCCTGGTGGTTAAACGCCAACTGCTGACTGCCGATTTCCAGCAGTTGATCGCGTACGCGCAGGTTGGCAATGCCCAGTTGCGGTAGGTTTCGCGACAGCACGACTAATGTCAGATTCTCCGGTTGATGGCGCAGGAAAAAACGCATCGCTTCGTGGATGGCTGGATTGGAGATCAGATGATAATCATCCACGACCAGATAGAGTGGACGATGCCACTCTGCCAGTTCAATGAACAACTGGGCAAACAGTGAAGTCAGGCTGGCATACTGGCGTTTTTGCACCATGGCTTCGCTGGTGGTGCAGTGCCCACCGGTCGCCTGTTGGATTGCCGCAATCAAATAGCTGGCGAAGCGCTCTTGCTGGTTATCGCCTTCATCCAGGGAATACCAGCCTAATTCGTTCTTCCCCGCCGCCCATTGTGAAACAAGCGTTGTTTTTCCATAACCAGCAGGACTTGTTATCAGGGCAAGCCTGAAATTGTTCGCGCCGGAAAGTTTAGCCAGCAGGCGCTCACGAACCACCGTATGGTCGAGTCGAACCGGACGACTTAATTTAGACGGAATCAACATAAGTTAGTCACTTCACTGTGTGAATATGGGGGAAAACGATTTTTTTTGCGCTTCGTAATTAATAGATATAGGGTCGGCCAGAACGGGATTTATTGCAAGCTAAGCGGACTTTTTGTGTGTCTGATTTTGCACTATGTCACAAATCTATACATCTATTGCAATAATTGTTTTAAAGAGTCGCAACAGGCATGGTGACTGGATCCAGCGTTATTTTTACGGGGCGGAATAACTCCTCTTCTTTTATATGGTTACTGTGGTGATGAATAAAAGTCGATGAATTTTGTGCTCGACTTAAAACTTTCATGTGAAATATCTCAAGCAGAATGTGTATTTCAGGTTAGAAACTATTTCTCCGTTTACATATTTTTTCTAAATGTCATCTTCCTGTTTGATATTGTCTGGATAATCTCATTTTGATTAATGCGAAAACCGCGATGCATTTCAGGGGGATGCGCAGAGCCTGCGTATTTATCAGCCATAATACCCCTCGTAAAGTGGCGGCGATCACATTTTAACGCTCATCCCCGCTCCTCCTCCCTACCTAATCCCTGGCAGGATGAGGAAGGTCAACAACGAGCCTGGCAAACTAGCGATAACGTTGTTTATTACCTAAGGACCTGGAATCCCTATGTCACAGCCTACTTTCAACAAAGATCAATTTCAGGCTGCCCTGACGCGTCAGTGGCAGCGCTTCGGTTTATCGTCGGCTCACGAAATGACGTCGCGCCAGTGGTGGCAGGCCGTGAGTGGGGCGTTGGCTGAGTTACTCAGCGCCCAGCCTGCGGTGAAACCAGCAAAAAATCAGCGCCATGTTAACTATATCTCAATGGAGTTTTTGATTGGCCGTCTGACGGGGAACAACTTGCTCAACCTGGGCTGGTATCAGGCGGTGAGCGACGAGCTGAAAGCACACGACATCAACCTGACCGACTTACTGGAAGAAGAAACCGATCCGGCGTTGGGGAACGGGGGGCTGGGCCGTCTGGCTGCGTGTTTCCTCGACTCGATGGCAACGGTTGGCCAGTCGGCGACGGGCTATGGCCTCAACTATCAGTACGGCTTATTCCGTCAGTCATTTGCTGATGGGCAACAGATGGAAGCTCCGGATGACTGGCATCGCGGCAGCTACCCGTGGTTCCGCCACAATGAAGCACTGGATGTGCAAGTCGGCATTGGCGGCAAGGTCAGCAAACAAGGCCACTGGGAGCCGGGATTCATCATCACCGGTCAGGCCTGGGATCTACCGGTTCTCGGCTACCGCAACGGCGTGGCGCAGCCGCTGCGTCTGTGGCAGGCCAGCCATGCGCATCCGTTTAACCTGACCAAATTTAACGACGGTGATTTCCTGCGCGCCGAGCAGCAGGGTATCGACGCTGAAAAACTGACCAAAGTGCTGTACCCGAACGACAACCACACGGCGGGTAAAAAGCTGCGCCTGATGCAGCAGTACTTCCAGTGCGCCTGCTCCGTAGCCGATATTCTGCGCCGCCATCATCTGGCGGGACGTAAACTGCACGAACTGGCCGACTACGAAGTTATTCAACTGAACGACACCCACCCGACCATTGCGATCCCTGAACTGCTGCGCGTGCTGATCGATGAGCACCAGATGAGCTGGGACGATGCGTGGACGATCACCAGCAAGACGTTTGCGTATACCAACCACACTTTGATGCCAGAGGCGCTGGAGTGCTGGGATGAGAAGCTGGTGAAAGCGCTATTACCACGCCATATGCAAATCATCAAAGAGATTAACGACCGCTTTAAGACGCTGGTCGATAAAACCTGGCCGGGTGATGCTGAAGTCTGGGCGAAGCTGGCGGTGGTGCACAACAAACAGGTGCGCATGGCCAACATGTGCGTGGTCAGCGGCTTTGCGGTTAATGGTGTGGCAGCGCTGCACTCCGATCTGGTGGTGAAAGATCTGTTCCCGGAATATCACCAACTGTGGCCGAACAAATTCCACAACGTCACCAACGGGATTACCCCACGTCGCTGGATTAAGCAGTGCAACCCGGCGCTGGCTGCGCTGCTGGATAAATCGCTGAAAAAAGAGTGGGCTAACGACCTCGACCAGTTGATTAACCTGGAAAAATACGCCGACGACGCGAAGTTCCGTCAGCAGTATCGTGACATCAAGCTGGAGAACAAAGCGCGTCTGGTGAAGTTTATTAAAGCGCGAACCGGTATTGAGATAACGACTAACGCGATTTTTGATATTCAGATTAAACGTCTGCATGAGTACAAGCGTCAGCACCTGAACCTGCTGCATATTCTGGCGTTGTACAAAGAAATCCGTGAGAACCCGCAGGCTGATCGCGTGCCGCGCGTATTCCTGTTTGGGGCGAAAGCGGCTCCGGGTTACTACCTGGCGAAAAATATCATCTTCGCCATTAACAAGGTGGCGGAAACCATCAATAACGACCCGAAAGTTGGCGATAAGTTGAAGGTCGTGTTCCTGCCGGATTACTGTGTCTCAGCGGCGGAAATGCTGATCCCGGCGGCGGATATCTCTGAGCAGATCTCAACCGCAGGGAAAGAGGCTTCCGGCACCGGCAACATGAAGCTGGCGCTGAATGGCGCCTTAACTGTCGGTACGCTGGATGGCGCAAACGTCGAAATCGCCGAAAAAGTGGGCGACGAGAATATCTTTATCTTTGGTCATACCGTGGAAGAGGTGAAGGCGCTCAAGGCCAAAGGTTACGATCCGGTGAAATGGCGTAAGAAAGACAAAGTGCTGGATGCGGCCCTGAAAGAGCTGGAAAGCGGGAAATACAGCGACGGCGACAAGCATGCCTTTGACCAGATGCTGCACAGTATCGGCAAGCAGGGCGGCGACCCGTATCTGGTGATGGCGGACTTCGCGGCCTACGTTGAAGCTCAGAAGCAGGTTGACGTGTTGTATCGTGACCAGGAAGCCTGGACCCGGGCGGCGATTCTGAATACCGCACGTTGCGGCATGTTCAGCTCGGATCGCTCCATCCGCGATTATCAGGCCCGTATCTGGCAGGCGAAACGTTAAGGAATCGCGATGGAAAGCAAACGTCTGGATAATGCCGCGCTGGCGGCGGGGATCAGCCCCAATTACATTAATGCCCACGGTAAACCGCAGTCTATTGGTGCCGAAACCAAGCGGCGTTTGCTTGAAGCCATGCATCGCACCACCGCCGCCACGCAGGTGGCGGTGACGCCAGTGCCGAATGTCATGGTTTATACCGCCGGTAAGAAAATGTCGCTGGCGGTTGAGGGAAGCGGAGAGTTTAGCTGGCTGCTGACCACTGAAGATGGCGTACAGCACAAAGGGCATGCCATCGGCGGCAAATCTTTTCACCTTCCGACGAAACTGTCGGAGGGCTATCACACGCTGACATTGACGCAGGGCGAGCTGCGCACCCACTGTCGTGTCATCGTGGCGCCAAAGCGCTGCTATGAACCGCAGGCGCTGCTGGAGGGGCAAAAACTGTGGGGCGCATGCGTTCAGCTCTACACCCTGCGTTCAGAGAAAAACTGGGGGATTGGCGACTTTGGCGATCTCCGCGCCATGCTGGTAGATGTGGCGCAACGCGGCGGCGCGTTTATCGGGCTTAATCCTATTCACGCGCTGTATCCGGCGAACCCGGAAAGCGCCAGCCCGTACAGCCCGTCGTCACGTCGCTGGCTGAACGTTATTTATATTGATGTTAACGCAGTAGATGATTTCCGCCTGAGTAAAGAGGCGCAGGCGTGGTGGCAGAAACCCGCGACTCAGCAAACCCTGCAACGTGCGCGGGATGCCGAGTGGGTTGATTATTCTGCTGTTACCGCACTGAAGATGACAGCGCTGCGCATGGCGTGGAAAAATTTCTCTGCACGTGACGATGAGCAGATGGCGGCATTTCGCCAGTTTGTGGCTCAGGAAGGAGATAGCCTGTACTGGCAGGCAGCCTTTGACGCGTTGCATGCGCATCAGGTGCAAGAGGATGCGTTGCGCTGGGGATGGCCGGTGTGGCCGGAAGCTTTTCATTCGGTAGATTCGCCGGAGGTCAAACAGTTCTGCGCAGAGCATCGTGATGAGGTGAATTTCTACCTGTGGCTGCAGTGGCTGGCGTATACCCAGTTTGCTGACTGCTGGAAAACCAGCCAGGGTTTTGCGATGCCGATTGGACTGTATCGCGACCTGGCGGTTGGTGTGGCAGAAGGTGGGTCAGAGACCTGGTGTGACCGTGAACTGTATTGTCTGAAAGCCTCAGTTGGCGCGCCGCCGGATATTCTTGGGCCGCTTGGGCAAAACTGGGGGCTGCCGCCGATGGATCCGCACATCATCACGGCACGGGCCTACGAACCGTTTATCGAACTGCTGCGCGCCAATATGCAGAACTGCGGTGCGCTGCGTATCGACCATGTTATGTCGATGCTGCGTCTGTGGTGGATCCCCTACGGTGAAACTGCCGATCACGGCGCTTACGTGCACTATCCGGTCGATGACCTGCTTTCAATTCTGGCGCTGGAGAGTAAACGTCATCACTGCATGGTAATTGGTGAGGATCTGGGTACCGTTCCCGTGGAGATCGTCAGCAAGCTGCGCGACAGCGGCGTGTACTCCTACAAAGTGCTTTATTTCGAGAATGACCATGAGAAAAACTTCCGTGCGCCGAAAGCGTACCCGGAACAATCAATGGCAGTCGCGGCGACGCATGACCTTCCTACGCTTAAAGGTTATTGGGATAGCGGCGATTTGACGCTGGGTAAGGCGCTGGGCCTGTACCCGGATGAAGTCGTGCTGCGGGGGTTGTATCAGGACCGGGAGCTGGCGAAACAGGGGCTGCTGGACGCGCTGCACAAATACGGCTGCCTGCCAAAACGTGCTGGTCACAAGGCGTCACTGATGTCGATGACGCCGATTCTTAATCGCGGCATGCAACGCTACATCGCTGACAGCAACAGCGCGTTGCTGGGCCTGCAACCGGAAGACTGGCTGGATATGGCTGAACCGGTCAACATTCCGGGGACCAGCGACCAGTACAAAAACTGGCGGCGTAAGCTCACCGCCACGCTGGAGCAGATGTTTGCAGATGAGGGCGTGAACAAGCTGATTAAGGATTTGGATAAGCGGCGAAAAGCAGCGGCGAAGAAGAAGTAAAGAAATTAAGCCGGGTAGGCGCTAGCGCCACCCGGCTTTTTTACATCAGATTGCCATATTTAACAGCAGGCACCCTACCAGGCCGCATACTGAAATAATGGTTTCCAGCATTGACCATGACTTGATGGTTTCACCGATAGTCAGGTTGAAGTACTCCTTGAACAGCCAGAAGCCAGGATCGTTCACGTGGGAGAAAATGACGGAACCAGAACCGACTGCAATAACCATTAGCTCAGGGCTTACGCCGGTCGTTGCAATCAGTGGTGCCACAATCCCGCCAGCGGTGATTGCTGCAACAGTTGCAGAACCCAGTGCGATACGCAGTACTGCAGCGATAGACCATGCCATCAGCAGTGGAGACACGTTAGAGCCGTGCATCATTGAAGCGATGTATTTGTCGACGCCGCTATCAACCAGGACCTGTTTGAAGGCACCGCCACCGCCGATAATCAACAGCATCATCGCGATGATTTTGATTGAGGACACCAGCGTGTCGTTAATCTGATCCATCGAACGTCCACGGTTCAGACCAAACGTGAACATCGCAATCAGCACCGCGATAAGCGTTGCCATAACCGGGTCACCGAGGAATTCTGCAACAGTCAGGAAAGCATGTCCTTTCGGCAGGATCATCTCCGCCACGGCGCGCATCGCCATCAGAATAACCGGGACCAGAGAGGTCCAGACGCTGACGCCAAAGCCTGGCATCTCTTCTTCAGTGAAGGTTTTCGCGCTGTACAGACCTTCCGGGATCGGCTTATCGATACCTTTCAGGAAACGTGCGTAAACAGGACCGGCGAGAATAACGGTCGGGATTGCCAGAATCGTACCAAACAGCAGGGTTTTACCCATATCTGCATGGAAAATAGTGGCGATAGCGGTTGGACCCGGGTGCGGTGGCAGGAAGCCGTGCGTTACGGACAGCGCGGCAGCCATCGGCACGCCAACGTACAGCAGCGGGATATTGGCAGCAGCGGCAATGGTGAACACCAGCGGCAGCATCAGTACGAAACCAACTTCGTAGAACAGGGCAAAACCAACGGTGAAGCCGGTTAATACCACCGCCCACTGAATATGTTTTTTGCCGAATTTAGCAATCAGGGTGGTTGCGATGCGCTGTGCGCCGCCGCAGTCCGCCAGCATTTTGCCCAGCATGGCGCCAAAACCCATAATCAGGGCGAGGCTGCCAAGGGTTCCGCCGACACCGGCTTTAATCGAACCAATGACTTTATCCAGTGGCATCCCTTGCATCAATCCGACAGCAAGCGCCACCAGGACGAGAGCGATGAAACCGTTCATTTTGAAACGGATCATCAGGAGGAGTAACAAGATTACACCGATAGCAACGATGACTAATGGCATGATTTACCTGGCCTTTACTTTGTTATGGGTAACGTCAGTGTTTAGATGACAAATTCCGATTGTCCCGACCGGGAACAGCGTATTCACAGCACCAATGCTGATTGCCCGTAAAACTAATCAGTTTCGCTGGCTGTTATGTGCGTCTTGGGTGCTGATACGAATGATACGGGTAACATACTGCGCTTGAGAATCACCTGGACAGGCAAAATTTAAATTATGAGAGGCTGGTCAAATTATGCGGGGGATTGTTGCAGGGTACGTGCAGAGAAATGTAAGGGCGTAGGCCGGATAAAGCGTTTACGCTGCCATCCGGCATCAATGCCCGATGGCGACGCGGATGCGTCTTATCGGGCCTACAAGTCTGGTCGCTAGTAGTAAGAGTGCTCGCCACGCTGGTGTTCGGTTAAATCGCGAACGCCTTTCAGTTCCGGGAATTCAGCCAGCAGCTGCTTCTCGATACCTTCTTTCAGCGTCACATCGACCATTGAACAGCCGTTACAGCCGCCGCCAAACTGCAGAATGGCGTAGCCTTCATCGGTGATTTCCATCAGAGAGACGCGACCACCGTGGCCTGCCAGCTGCGGGTTGATCTGCGATTGCAGCATGTACTCCACGCGTTCCATCAGCGGTGCATCATCGGCAACTTTACGCATTTTGGCGTTTGGCGCTTTCAGGGTCAGCTGGGAGCCTAACTGGTCGGTAACGAAATCGATTTCTGCATCTTCCAGATACGGTGCGCTCAGTTCATCAACATATGCGGTCAGCAGGTCAAATTTAATGGCGGTGTCGGTTGCTTCCACGGCGTCCGGCGGACAATAAGAAACGCCGCATTCAGCGTTAGGCGTGCCGGGATTAATCACAAATACGCGGATTTGTGTCCCTTCTTCCTGATTTGCCAGCAGTTTGGCAAAGTGCGCTTGTGCAGCATCGGAAATATGGATCATAGTAATGGCCTAATAGTTGACTATTTTACTTGGTTATAATACGCCCATCATCGAGGCTCTACAAGGTTCGACACAGGCACCATACCTGGACAGTCGCCGCGCCGTTGCGTAAAAGCAGCTGCGCGATTTCCGCGACGGTACTTCCGGTAGTGACGACATCATCCACAATAACCATATGGAGTCCCTGCACCGGCAATTCAAGGCGAAAGGCGTTTTTCAGGTTACGTTTACGCAATCGGGCGCTGAGATGGTGCTGCGTGGCGGTTGCCCGAACCCGCGATATGGTCCGGCTGTCCCAGTCGCAGCCCAGCCAGCGCGCCAGTGGGCGACACAGTAATTCGCTCTGATTAAACCCCCTGCGCCAGTGCCGTCGCTGCCAGAGCGGGACGCTGATGAGCCTGTCTGGCAGAGGAAGACCGCTGACGCGCCGTGCCTGCAATACCTCCAGCAACAGCAAACGCGAAAGAGCGGAGGCTGTTTCGCTGCGTCGCGAAAACTTGAGCTGGTGGATAAGCCCGCTCAACGGCGGAACATAGTCGCTGACGGTGACCAGCCGCTGCCACGGCGGCGGTTTTTGCAGGCAGCGCCCACAGGGAATGATGGTATGAGCTGCAGGGAGTCCACATTGGGGGCATAGGTTGGCGTGTTGACGCGTTGCCCGCGTACAGACTGAGCAGATCCCCCAATGCCCTAACGTTAGGGGCATTCGGCATAGCCAGCACAATCCCGGTACTGTTAGCATAGATGCATCCTTTCAGGCTAAAAGAGAACAATAACTGATGAATGACATCTGGTGGCAGACCCAGGGTTCGGGAAATTGCCATCTTGTGCTGCTGCACGGATGGGGACTGAATGCGCAAGTGTGGCATTGCATAAGCGAGGAACTGAGCTCGCATTTCACGCTGCATCTTGTCGACTTACCGGGATTTGGTCGTAGCCAGGGTTTCGGTGCAATGTCGCTGGAAGAGATGGCTGAGCGGGTATTGAAACAGGCACCGGAGAAAGCTATCTGGCTCGGCTGGAGCCTGGGCGGGCTGGTTGCAAGCCAGGTGGCGTTAACCCATCCTGAGCGTGTTCAGGCGCTGGTGACCGTCGCGTCTTCCCCTTGCTTTAGCGCGCGGGATGAGTGGCCGGGTATCAAGCCAGAGGTGCTGGCAGGCTTCCAGCAGCAACTGAGCGAAGATTTCCAGCGTACAGTGGAGCGTTTTCTGGCATTGCAAACGATGGGTACGGAAACCGCGCGTCAGGATGCGCGAGCGTTGAAGAAAACGGTGCTGGCTTTACCCATGCCGGATGTCGAGGTGCTTAATGGCGGGCTGGAGATCCTGAAAACAGTCGATCTGCGAGAACCGCTGTGCGCGGTGGAAATGCCTTTCCTGCGGTTGTACGGCTATCTTGACGGGCTGGTGCCGCGCAAAGTCGTCCCGATGCTGGATGCACTGTGGCCGCAGAGCGAGTCTTTGGTGTTTGCTAAGGCGGCGCATGCACCGTTTATCTCGCATCCCGCCGCGTTCTGTGCAGCGCTGGTGGTGTTAAAACAGAAACTGAATTGCTTCTAAAGTAACGGATATCTGCATAAACGAATTATCCGGCCTGGACGTTTGCACCATTTGTAGGCCGGATAAGCGTAGCGCCATCCGGTAAAGAGCATCTGATTAGCGTAAAGCCCACCATTCGCGCAGGCAGGCTTTACCTTCCGGGCAACTTTTGCAGCTTCCGGAAAGACACCCGTCGGCATCTTCCTGAATCCGCACCGCTTTGCCCATCTTTTCTAACTGATTCAGCATGGCGTCAATCATCGGCTGCGGGGTGTGCAGCGTGTGGCTAATTTGTGTTGCCTCCATGCGCCCCCGCAAAGCCAATAAATCACGAACCTGAATAAGCGATGCCATTGTCGATAACCTTAGTGGCAATCGCCAGTGGTGCTGGAGCAGCAGGAACTTGCCGTTCTGTTGGTCGCCAGCAGTGCGAGGTCCACACGGCTACGTGCTCGACGCAGCAGGCCCAGTAACACGATGTTAAACAGGATGACCGCTAAAATGCACACCAGGCTGTAGGTCGGGTGTTCTTTGTAGCTGACCGCCTGATAAAACAGCGTTGACAGCGAATAAGCGATATTTAGCCCCCACAAAACCGAGAAGCCCATCCAGCCACGGCTGGATTCACGTGCGATAGCGCCCATCACTGAAATGCACGGCACATACAGCAGCACGAAAATCAGGTAGCTGTACGCGGCGGCGGCGCTGCCAAATTTCTCACCCATCACGCCCATTGCGCCCGTCGCCATTTCTCCGTCGCCCTTGCTGGCTTCGATAGGGTTGGCCAGTACGCTCAGGCTGAAGGTGTCTTTCAGGCTTTGCCAGGTTTCATCCACCGCACCGAGCAGCTCGTCGCCAAGGTGGAAATCTGCCGGATTGAACTCTTCTTCCTGAATGTTTTCTGCGGTATAGAGCGTGTTCAGTGTACCAACTACCACTTCTTTCGCCATCGCGCCGGTGAACAACCCTACGGTTGCCTGCCAGTTATCTTCGTGAACGCCAATCGGTTTAAACATTGGAGTAATAACACGGCTAACGGAGGCCAGAGCAGAGTCGTTGATGTTATCGACGATTTTCCCGCTCAACGAGAAACTGTTAAACGCGCTGAGGAAAATGCTGACGATGATGATGACTTTACCTGCGCGCAGAACGAAGCCTTTCAGGCGTTGCCACGTTTGAATGATCAGACTCTTGATGTGCGGCACGTGGTATACCGGCAGCTCCATCACGAACGGCGTTGCTTCACCACGCATGATGGTGTGTTTGAGCATCAGGCCCGTCAACACAGCCATCACGATACCCAGCACGTACAGCGAGAAGACCGCCAGTGCGCCGTTCTGACCAAAGAACGCCGCGGCAAAGACGGCGAAAATCGCCAGACGTGCGCCGCAGGACATAAACGGCGCCATCATGATGGTCATCAGACGCTCACGCGGGGCGTCCAGCGTACGTGCGCCCATCACGGACGGTACGTTACAGCCAAAGCCGACGATCAGCGGGACAAACGATTTGCCCGGCAGTCCCAGCGCCTGCATCAGACGGTCCATCACAAACGCGGCGCGCGCCATGTAGCCGGAGTCTTCAAGGAAGGAGAGGAACAGATACATCATGCCGATTTGCGGTACCAGCGGTAGCACGGTGTTAATCCCGCCGCCAAGGCCCTGGGCCAGGAAGATGGTTAGCCAGTCCGGGAAGTGCAGCGTGTAGCCAATCCACTGAATACCATGAATAAAGAGTGCTACGGAGCCGACGTCAAACAACGGTTGCAGCGCGCCGCCGATGTTAATGGCGAGCAGGAACATCAGGTACATCACGAACAGGAAAATCGGCAGTCCGAGGAAGCGGTTGAGAACGATTTTATCTACCGCGGTGGTGAAACGGCTCGGCTCTGCCGTCAGAGTATTGCTGACGGTATCGCAGATAGCGGCAATGCACTGATAGCGCGCATCGGCGATATGCAGCGCCGGATCGTCCATTGTCTCGCTCAGACGAGCAACGGCAGCATCCAGGTTTTGCGCGGCATCACCGGCGTAAGCGCGGCTGTAGATATCGCCTTCCAGCATCTGCAGACCCAGCCAGCGGCGCTGTTTCAGTGGCATGTCTTTGGCCATCGCGTCGGCGAGGGAATCCGCTTCCTGCAGCAACGGCTGGGCATAATGGACCAGCTCGACGGTGTCGTTTTCTTTGTAGCGGTCGATCGCCAGTTTCAGCGCTTCAATACCGCGGGCGCGGGTGGAAACCAGTGGCACCACCGGGCAGCCAAGACGCGCTGAGAGGGCGTCGATATCGATACGGATTTGCTGCTTTTCTGCGATATCCAGCATATTCAGAGCGACGATGCAGGGGATGCCCAACTCAAGCAGTTGCAACGTCAGGTAGAGGTTGCGTTCAAGGTTTGACGCATCGACCACGTTGATCAACAGATCTGCGTCGCCGCTCAAAATATAGTGACAGGCAATTTGCTCATCGAGAGAGGTCTGGGATGAGATTGTCGTCAGTGAATAGGTGCCAGGTAAATCCACCAGCGTGACCTGATGGTCCGTTGTGGCGAAATGACCTTCTTTACGCTCAACGGTAACGCCAGCCCAGTTACCTACACGCTGGCGCGCGCCGGTGAGCTGGTTGAATAAGGTTGTCTTGCCGGAATTAGGATTACCAATTAAACCAATGGTTAGTTTTTTCATTTTTATAGACTCACTGTATTAACAGGAAACCGCTTCCACTTCTAATAACGCCAGATCTTTCTTACGCAATACCAGGCTTACGCGACGCGTTTCGATATGGATAGGATCGCCGAGCGGGGCGACGCGTACCACGTTGAAGGAGGAGCCGGGCAGCATGCCAAGTGACAACAGTTTCTGACGATAAGCCGGGCTGATTTCACGGGCAAAGCCGGTAATTTTCCACGCACTGTCAGGAGTGAATTGCATAGGGACCTACTTATATCTCGCTAACTGGATGATTACCTCATGGGGCGACAGGGCGGCATGAGACCAGATGATTAGCCAACGTAAGGAAAGAGTAAATAATCAACAAAACAATGATAATGAGAATGGTTTCTATCATCAATAGAATAAATGTGACGGAATGTAGAATTGAACAATAATTTGAGCCAATTTTGATATTTCTCAACATTTATTCCGCTTTGGAATGAATGTTTCTGCAGTGTCATTATTGACTTTCTTAATGTTTAATTAAGGTTTTATTTGTTAATGAGGTGATAAATATAAGGGGCGGAGAGAAGATAATATATTAAATATGCCGGACAGGGTGTTTACACCGCCATCCGGCACATGATCCAAACTTAGCGTTTTTTACCCATTGCCGCCGCCAGCGCATCCATCATGGCGCTGTTGCCCGCATGCTGAGTGTCACGACCGCGAGGTTTCGCGGCTTTAGGGGCCGGGCGATTGCCCTGAGCGCGATCGTTGTTCCCGCCGCCGCGACGCGCATTGGTTTCACCCGGCTGCTCGTCCAGGCGCATGGTCAGCGCGATACGCTTGCGTTGCAGGTCAACTTCCAGCACTTTCACCTTCACGATGTCGCCCGCTTTCACCACGGTGTGTGGATCGTCGACGAACTTATTCGACAATGAAGAGATATGCACCAGTCCATCCTGATGAACGCCGATATCCACAAACGCGCCGAAGTTGGTGACGTTGGTGACCGCCCCTTCCAGAATCATTCCTGGCAGCAGGTCGTTCATGGTTTCTACACCATCGGCAAACTGTGCGGTTTTAAATTCAGGACGCGGGTCGCGGCCCGGTTTTTCCAGCTCTTTGATGATGTCGGTGACAGTCGGTACCCCGAAACGTTCATCGGTGAAATCGGCAGCTTTCAGATTACGCAGTTCGTCGCTGTTGCCCATCAGGTCACGCAGCGATTGCTCGGTGGCGGCCAGAATGCGTTCCACGATCGGGTAGGCTTCCGGGTGAACGGTGGAGGCATCCAGTGGGTTATCGCCATGGTTGATGCGCAGGAAGCCCGCGCACTGTTCAAAGGCTTTTGGCCCCAGACGGCTGACTTTCAGCAGTTGCTGACGGTTCTGGAACTGACCGTTCTCATCGCGCCAGGCGACGATGTTTTGCGCCATCATGCGCGTCAGGCCGGCCACGCGGGTCAACAGCGGAACGGAGGCAGTATTGAGATCGACGCCGACGGCGTTTACGCAGTCTTCCACCACCGCATCCAGCTTACGCGCCAGCTGCGTCTGGCTAACGTCGTGCTGATACTGGCCCACGCCGATCGATTTCGGATCGATTTTCACCAGCTCAGCCAGCGGGTCCTGCAGACGACGGGCGATAGACACCGCGCCACGCAATGAAACGTCGAGATCCGGGAATTCCTGCGCCGCCAGCTCGGAAGCAGAGTAAACTGATGCCCCGGCTTCGCTGACGATCACTTTCTGTGCGGTGACTTTCGGGAACTGTTTCTGCACGTCGAGGAAGAAACGTTCGGTTTCACGCGACGCCGTACCATTACCAATCGCCACCAGTTCAACGTTGTATTTTTCACACAGCGCCGCTACAGCAACGGCGGCTTTGGCGGCCTGACCGGTGTGTGGATAAATGGTGTCGGTCGCGACCAGCTTGCCGGTGCCGTCAACAACCGCCACCTTCACGCCGGTACGCAGACCGGGATCGAGGCCCATAGTGGCGCGCAGCCCCGCAGGCGCGGCCATCAGCAGATCGTGCAGGTTACGGGCGAAGACGTTAATCGCTTCATCTTCGGCACGTTCACGCACGGTGCCCATCAGCTCGGTTTCGAGGTGCATCAGCACCTTAATTCGCCATGTCCAGCTGACCACGCCTTTACGCCAACTGTCGGCAGGGGCGTTGTTCAGGCGCAGTCCCAGGTGGTTCTGGATAATCTGTTCGCCGTGGCTCTCTTTTGGCGGCTCATCGAATTGCGGATCGGCATTCAGCGAAAGCTGAAGCACGCCTTCGTTACGGCCACGGAACATGGCCAGCGCACGGTGAGACGGCACGGTAGAGATCGGTTCGTGGTGATCGAAGTAGTCGCGGAACTTTGCGCCTTCCTCTTCTTTACCGCTTACCACGGTGGAGACCAGGTGGGCGTTTTTCCACAGGTAATCACGGACTTTCGCCAGCAGGGCGGCGTCTTCTGCGAAGCGCTCCATCAGAATGTAGCGTGCGCCGTCGAGTGCGGCTTTGGTATCCGCCACGCCGTTGTCGGCGTTGAGGTATTTAGCGGCTTCCGTTTCCGGGTCGTGAGACGGTTCGTTCCACAGCAGGTCTGCCAGCGGCTCAAGGCCTGCTTCAATGGCGATCTGCCCACGGGTACGGCGCTTAGGTTTGTACGGCAGATAGAGATCTTCGAGTTCGGTCTTACTTAACGTGCCGTTGATCGCTTTCGCCAGGTCGTCGGTCAGTTTGCCTTGCTCGCCGATAGATTTCAGGATTGCCTGACGGCGGTCTTCCAGTTCACGCAGATATCCCAGACGGGTTTCCAGATTACGCAGTTGCGTATCATCCAGACCGCCGGTGATTTCCTTACGATAACGTGCGATAAACGGCACGGTGTTCCCTTCGTCAAGCAAGCGAACGGCAGCTTCTACCTGTTCAGCACGAGCCTGAATTTCACCTGCGATAATGCGGCAGAAAGAATCATTCATCATGGATAGCTTCGTCTATAGGATAAAAAATCAGGGGATAGTTATACGGATTGACTGGCAAAAATGCCAGTCATCTACGGGGGCTTCGGATTGTTCCGGTCTCACTTAACGTATTCAATCTCATTCACGTACCAGCTGGCTTCCCCGCCAGGGGTGTTCACCACGGCGAGATCGCCGACCTCTTTTTTCAGCAGCGCCCGCGCCATCGGCGAATCGATAGAGATGTAATCTTTACGGCCGAAGATCTCATCGTAGCCGACAATGCGGAATTTGCGGATGTCGCCATCGTCATTTTCAATCTCAACCCATGCGCCAAAGAAGACTTTGCCTTCCTGCTGCGGGGAGTAATCGACGATTTTCAGATTCTCCATGCACTTGGTCAAATAACGGACGCGGCGGTCGATCTCGCGCAGGCGCTTTTTATTATACTGGTAGTCAGCATTTTCGCTGCGGTCGCCCAGACTTGCGGCCCAGGTAACCTTCTTGGTGACTTCCGGGCGCTCTTCACGCCAGAGGTAATTGAGCTCTTGTTTGAGTTTTTCATACCCTTCACGGGTTATCAGGGGCGTTTTCATCTTATTGTTTTGCCTTCGACTCTGTGATGATGCGCACAATTAGTATTACATGAGCATATCAACAGAATAAATAATGTATTGCGAGAAACATTGTATACTTAAGCTGCTGTTTAATATGCTTTGTAACAATTTAGCCTGGAATTCATACCAGAATTCGCTGGTGACTCACGCTAGCTTTCTTAAGAATATACACTTAATTGTTGCGAACCTTTGGGAGTAATAACAATGCAAGAGAACTATAAGATTCTGGTGGTCGATGACGACATGCGCTTGCGTGCGCTTCTGGAACGTTATCTGACCGAGCAGGGCTTCCAGGTTCGAAGCGTCGCAAACGCTGAGCAGATGGATCGTCTGCTGACCCGTGAGTCTTTCCACCTGATGGTGCTCGATTTAATGCTGCCGGGAGAAGATGGCCTGTCTATTTGCCGCCGCCTGCGCAGCCAAAGCAACCCGATGCCGATCATTATGGTCACGGCGAAGGGCGAAGAAGTGGACCGTATTGTTGGACTGGAAATCGGCGCTGACGATTACATTCCGAAACCGTTTAACCCGCGTGAACTGCTGGCGCGTATCCGCGCTGTACTGCGTCGTCAGGCAAACGAACTGCCGGGCGCGCCTTCCCAGGAAGAAGCGGTCATTGCGTTTGGTAAGTTCAAACTGAACCTCGGTACGCGTGAAATGTTCCGCGAAGATGAGCCTATGCCGCTCACCAGCGGTGAATTTGCGGTGCTGAAAGCGTTGGTAAGCCACCCACGTGAACCGCTGTCCCGCGACAAGTTGATGAACCTCGCCCGTGGTCGTGAATATTCTGCGATGGAACGTTCTATCGACGTCCAGATTTCCCGTCTGCGTCGTATGGTGGAAGAAGACCCGGCGCACCCTCGTTATATTCAGACCGTATGGGGTCTGGGCTACGTCTTTGTTCCGGACGGTTCTAAAGCATGAGGCGAATGCGCTTCTCGCCACGAAGTTCGTTTGCTCGCACGTTATTGCTTATCGTCACCTTGCTGTTTGCAAGCCTGGTGACGACCTACCTTGTGGTGCTGAACTTCGCGATTCTGCCGAGCCTCCAGCAGTTTAATAAGGTCCTGGCCTACGAAGTCCGTATGCTGATGACTGATAAACTGCAACTGGAGGACGGTACGCAACTGGTAGTGCCACCTGCATTTCGTCGGGAAATTTACCGTGAGCTCGGTATTTCCCTCTATTCCAACGAGGCCGCTGAAGAAGCCGGTCTGCGTTGGGCGCAACACTATGAATTCTTAAGCCACCAGATGGCGCAGCAGCTGGGCGGCCCGACGGAAGTCCGCGTTGAGGTGAACAAGAGCTCGCCGGTCGTGTGGCTGAAAACCTGGCTGTCGCCCAACATCTGGGTACGCGTGCCGCTTACGGAAATCCATCAGGGTGATTTCTCACCGCTGTTCCGCTATACGCTGGCGATTATGCTGCTGGCTATCGGTGGCGCGTGGCTGTTTATCCGTATTCAGAACCGACCGTTGGTGGATCTTGAACATGCGGCGTTACAGGTGGGGAAAGGCATTATTCCACCGCCGCTGCGCGAGTATGGTGCCTCTGAGGTACGCTCTGTTACCCGAGCCTTCAACCATATGGCCGCCGGCGTAAAACAGCTGGCCGATGACCGTACGCTGTTAATGGCGGGCGTGAGCCATGATTTACGCACCCCGCTGACGCGTATCCGTCTGGCGACGGAAATGATGGGCGAAGAAGACGGATACCTCGCGGAGTCCATCAATAAGGACATTGAAGAGTGTAATGCCATTATCGAACAGTTCATCGATTATCTGCGGACGGGTCAGGAGATGCCGATGGAGATGGCCGATCTGAACTCGGTATTAGGTGAAGTGATCGCGGCAGAAAGTGGTTACGAGCGTGAAATTGATACTGCATTACGCCCAGGCGTCATTCAGGTGAAGATGCACCCACTGTCTATCAAGCGCGCGGTTGCTAATATGGTGGTTAACGCTGCTCGCTACGGTAATGGCTGGATTAAGGTCAGTAGCGGTATGGAAGCGCATCGCGCCTGGTTCCAGGTCGAAGATGACGGGCCGGGTATCAAACCGGAACAGCGTCAACACCTGTTCCAGCCGTTTGTGCGCGGTGACAGCGCGCGTAGCACCAGCGGCACGGGCCTGGGACTGGCGATTGTACAGCGTATTATTGATAACCATAACGGTATGCTGGAAATTGGCACCAGTGAGCGAGGCGGGCTGTCGATACGCGCCTGGCTTCCGGTTCCATTCACGCGCACGCAGGGGACAACGAAAGACGCGTAGAAAAAAGGGAGGCTAAATGCCTCCCTTTTTATTTCGCTAACCGACTGATGTCGCTGCGCTTATCAGTTGCAGTAGGCCGGATAAGGCAAAGCCGCCATCCGGCACTTTTCGTTACAGCTTCGGTCCGGCGCTAACCAGCGCTTCGCCCGCAGGGGTGTCGGTGTACTTCTCGAAGTTCTCGATAAACAGTTTCGCCAGTGCGTTGGCTTTTTCTTGCCACTGCTCCGGGGATGCGTAGGTATTACGCGGATCGAGAATACGCGTATCCACACCCGGCAGCTCGGTTGGGATTGCCAGGTCAAACATCGGCAGACGGAACGTTTCCGCGTTATCCAGAGATCCGTTCAGGATGGCGTCGATAATCGCACGGGTATCTTTGATTGAGATACGCTTGCCGGTGCCGTTCCAGCCGGTATTCACCAGATAAGCCTGTGCACCAGCCGCCTGCATGCGTTTCACCAGTACTTCTGCGTACTGCGTTGGGTGCAGCGACAGGAATGCCGCGCCGAAACAGGCAGAGAAGGTTGGCGTAGGCTCAGTGACGCCACGCTCGGTGCCAGCCAGTTTGGCGGTAAAGCCAGACAGGAAGTGGTACTGGGTTTGGTCCGCCGTCAGGCGAGAAACCGGTGGCAGTACGCCAAATGCGTCGGCGGTCAGGAAGATGACTTTGGTTGCATGACCCGCTTTTGACACCGGCTTAACGATATTGTCGATGTGATAAATCGGGTAGGACACACGGGTGTTCTCGGTTTTGGAACCATCATCGAAGTCGATAGAACCATCTTCGCGCACGGTGACGTTTTCCAGCAGGGCATCACGGCGGATTGCGTTGTAGATTTCCGGCTCAGCATCTTTAGACAGTTTGATGGTCTTCGCGTAGCAACCGCCTTCGAAGTTAAATACGCCGTCGTCATCCCAGCCGTGTTCGTCATCGCCAATCAGGCGGCGTTTCGGGTCGGTGGACAGCGTGGTTTTACCGGTACCGGACAGGCCAAAGAAGACCGCCACATCCCCTTTTTCACCGACGTTTGCCGAGCAGTGCATGGATGCAATGCCTTTCAGCGGCAGCAGGTAATTCATGACGGAGAACATACCTTTCTTCATCTCGCCGCCGTACCAGGTGCCACCAATTAACTGAATGCGTTCAGTCAGGTTAAACGCCACGAAGTTTTCGGAGTTCAGACCTTGTTCTTTCCACTGTGGGTTAGTGCATTTTGCACCGTTCATCACGATGAAATCAGGTTTGAAATCAACCAGTTCTTCGTCGCTCGGGCGGATGAACATATTTTTGACAAAATGTGCCTGCCAGGCGACTTCGGTAATGAAGCGCACGGAAAGACGGGTATCCGCATTAGCACCGCAGAAAGCATCAATGATAAACAGACGTTTGCCGGAGAGTTGATGGGTGACTAACCCTTTCAAATGCTGCCAGGTTTCCTGGGAAAGCGGTTTGTTGTCGTTCTTACCTTTACCTTTGTCGGACCACCAGAGTGTATCTCGTGTGGTGTCGTCACGGACAATGTACTTATCCTTTGGCGAACGTCCGGTAAAGATACCGGTATCAACTGCAACGGCGCCCAGATTCGTTAACACGCCACGCTCATAACCTTCCAGGTTTGGATCAAGTTCTTCCTGATAAAGCGTGTCGTAGTCTGGATTGTAAACGATATCCTGAACGTCATTGATACCATAAGCCTTGAGATCTTGCGGGGTTAAACTGTTGTTCACACGCATTTCACTGCTCCTTAGCCAATATGTATTACCTGGAATAGTAAGGTTTTTTAGGGATTGCTAACCGCGACAAGGCTCATAGATTTACGCATCCGGTGATTCCACGAATAACCGAATACGCTGCGACTCCTGTCACAAAGAGGCGGATATTATGGCAGGAAACCCTTTTTTGTTGTGGAAAATGTTCTTAAAACGTTAATAGAGAGTGTTTTTGGCGGGAATCTTGTGAGTGTAATCGCATTCATGTAAGAAAAAAACGTAACTCAAACATAAACAATATCGATTCACCTCGCGCAGTTGGGCTCCGAAATGGACCGACAAATACTCATATTTGTGAAGTTGATGCGATAATTAGATTTTCTCTTCTTTCTGGAAAACGACATGGACAGTGTTGAGCTTTCACCAACGACCCGCTGGGGCATGATCTTTATCGGACTGCTACAAGGGTGTGTGTGCTACCTGCTGATGGCGTATCTTGCGCCGCAGAACAGTGACTGGCTGTTCTACGGGATGCCCGTAACGATTGCGCTCTCCTCTGCGCTTTTGCTGACTGTCGTCTCATTTAAGCAACGTGCTCTATGGTGCTGGATGGCGTTGATCTGTGTGGTTGTGCTGGCGATGAGTGTGTGGCTGAAATGGAGTGTGGCAGACAGTGACAGATGGCGGCAGGATGACATTTTTTTTGCCTACGGCTGGCGCTTACTGTTGATGGCGATGCTGGCTTTGCCGTGGATTCAATATCAACTTCATGCCCGTCGTGAACAGGCTCGCTATCCGCAGTTTTATACCTACCTGTGGCTTAACTCGCTGACGCTGCTGATCGCTTTTGTGGCCAACGGCCTGTTCTGGCTGGTGCTCCTGCTGTGGAGTGAAATGTTTCAACTGGTCGGAATCACCTTCTTCAACACGCTTTTCTTTGAGACTGACTGGTTTGTTTATTTGGCTTTAGGTCTGATCACCGCACTGGCAGTAGTGCTGGCACGTACGCAGTCGCGTCTGGTTGCTGCGGTGCAAAAGTTGCTGACGTTCCTTGCCACAGGTTTACTCCCGCTGGTTGCACTGTTAGCGCTGATGTTTATGCTGATCCTGCCTTTTAGCGGACTGGACGCTATCTCACAGCGCGTGTCAGCGGCTGGCCTGATGTCCACGTTGACGCTGATCTTCCTGTTGCTGATGGCCATTGTGCGCGAGCCGCACAAAGAGGCGTTACCTTATCCTGGCGCATTACGTTACTTGATTAACGCTTCACTGGTTGTTGCTCCTCTCTATATGCTGATTGCCGGTTGGGCCATGTGGCTGAGAATTCATCAGTATGGCTGGACGCCTGAGCGTTTGTATGGCGCATTGGTGGTCTTTGTATTACTGGTGTGGTCCCTCGGTTATCTGATCAGTATTTTGCGCGCTGGAGGCAACCCGCTCGATATTCAGGGAAAGGTCATTCTTGGCGTTTCGCTCCTGACATTGGGCCTGTTGATTCTGCTGACGTCGCCGGTCATTGATGTCTGGCGTATTAGCGTCAACAGCCATATGGGGCGCTACTACAGCGGGAAAATTACGGCTGACCAGGTCAGTCTGTATATGCTGGATCACAGCGGAAAACCCGGTCGCGCCGCACTGGAAGCATTGCAAAAAGACGATGTATTCAACAAAGACAGCAAGCGCAGGCGTGATTTAAATGCCATCCTGCGGGGGCATCGCGATCCGGTAAATGAGCTGACGGCAACGCAGTTAGCGCCGAAGGTGATGATTGCACCGGGAAGCAAGAAGCCCGATGACGCGTTTTGGTCGTTTTTAAAGGGGCAGCGCTACCGGATCGCCTCCTGTATTGAGCAGGATGCGTGTGTGTTGGTGGATCAGGATCTCAACGCGGATGGGCAGCCCGAGCAAGTATTGTATGCTTTTGGCGATGGGGAGAGCTTGGTCTTTGGCGTTAAGGAAAACAAATGGGTGTTGATCGCGACAGCCCGGCTACCGGAG
Source organism: Citrobacter sp. Cy070 (assembly GCF_030332245.1). NCBI lineage: Bacteria > Pseudomonadati > Pseudomonadota > Gammaproteobacteria > Enterobacterales > Enterobacteriaceae > Citrobacter > Citrobacter sp. Cy070. The sequence continues at coordinate 18,388 of NZ_JAOWIG010000009.1, read as the reverse complement.
GGATTCAATAAGGATCAACTGCTGCAGGCGCTGGCGAATCATCAACTGGATTCGGCTTCAAGAGTCTGGCGGGATATCACCATTAATGGCAAACGACTGCCGATGACTTATTACAATGAGTGAATCTGTTGCCGGATGGCGGCGCGAGCGCCTCATCCGGCCGACAAAAGTTTTACCGTAGGCCCGATAAGCGTTGCGCCACCGGGCAAAACGGGGATTAATGCACCTGTGGATCGGCAGGGGAGGCGTTGCTGCGGATCTCTGCAATATCCATGGCGTTAAACAGATAGTGGCTACCGCAATAATCGCAGTGCATATCGATTTCACCTTCTTCTGCCAGAATGCTGTCAACTTCTTCATCCGGCAGCGTTTTCAGAGCGCCCGCGCAGCGTTCGCGTGAACAGGTGCATTTGAACTCAACATCCTGAGGATCGTAGAGGGTGACTTCTTCTTCGTGGTACAAACGCCACAGAACTTCGTTGGCTGGCAGCGTCAGCAACTCTTCGGCTTTGATGGTTTCTGTCAGTGCGGCAAGGTGATCGAAATCATCTGCCTGTGCGTTTTGCGCTGGCATGACCTGCAACAGCATACCGCCAGCAGCAGGTTTACCGTCGACGTCGCCAGTGCGGATAAACAGACGCGTCGGCAGCTGTTCTGAACGCATGAAGTAATCTTCCAGGCAGGCCGCCAGCGTGTCACCTTCCAGACCGACCACGCCCTGATAGCGTTCGCCTTCTTCCGGTGTAATAGTGATCACCAGATAGCCGTTGCCAACCAGTGTTTTCAGATCGGCATCTTCAGGGATATCGCCTTGTATACGAGCCACGCCGCGCATCTGCTGGTTGTTGTTGCCGTTAATGACCGCCAGGCTCAACGGACCGTCGCCCTGCAGTTGTACGGTGATATCACCGGCAAACTTCAGCGTCGCGGTCAGCAGGCTGGTGGCAACCAGCAGCTCCGCCAGCACGGTTTTGACCGGCTGTGGGTAAGTATGATTTTCGAGGATCTGTTGCAGGGTTTGCGAAACGGTTACCAGTTCGCCGCGCACGGCAAAGTTTTCAAACAGATAACGATGTAATTGGTCATGTTGCGGCATAATCATCTCTCTTGCAGGTGACAGTCACTCGCTGTCGCCGTGTTTAAATCGTAACAGGTCGCGGCGCTCTTTTTTGTCCGGTCGCCTGTCCGGGTGCGGCATGGTTAACGCGTTAAGTTTACGCGCCAGCGCCATTTTTTCGCGTTTTTCCACGCTTTCCGCGGTTTCTTCATACAGCATAACGGCTTCAGTTGCCGGGCGACGCTGCTCGCTAATGGCTTTAATAATGACCGTTCGTTCGTCATTTCCCTGGCGCAGGGTGAGGGTGGCATTTAGCTCGACAATCTTACTCGGCTTGCTGCGCTGCCCGTTGTAATGCACCTTACCGCCTTCAACCATTTCGCGGGCGACTGCGCGCGTTTTATAAAAGCGTGCTGCCCACAGCCATTTATCCAGCCTGACTTCGACAGGGGGCTTCTCTTTCATGGCGTCTCCTTCACATCAGTGAGGGGATCAGTCGGCGGTAGTCATTTAGTGACGGATGGCGTGCGTACTGTTTTTCCGCTGTACCTGAGTCGGGATTGGTTACGCCGAGGCAGTAACGAATGCCGAATTGAGCAGCGGCGTCGAGAATTGGTTCGCTGTCGTCAATAAACAACGTCTTCTCTGCACTCATTCCCGTTTCTTCAGCGACAGCGTGCCATAACCGCTGATCCTCTTTGGGATAACCAAATGTGTGGGTGGAAAGTAATAAATCAAGGTGTGAGGCCAGACCGGTATGCTGAAGCTTCACCGCCAGGTTATGCGGATGCGCATTGGTGAGCAAAATACGACGTTTGCCGCTCGCTTTTAGGGCATCAAGGAACGGTACCGTATCTTCACGCAGTACGGCTCGTGGTCCCTGTGCGGTTGTCATGGCGCATATATCCAGACCCAGGCGTTCGCTCCAGTAATCCAGGCAGTACCAGTTTAGCGTATGCTGTACGGCATGATACTGCTGACGAATAAATTCCTGGGCTTCCTGGGGAGAGATACCCTGCTGCGCGCCGTAGGTTTCCGGCACCAGTTTTTGCCAGAAATAGTTATCGAATGCCAGATCGAGCAGCGTACCGTCCATATCCAGCAGAACGGTGTCGACGTCCTGCCAGGCAATATCTATGTGCATGGAAACTCCCCAGAGGAAAATAAGATGCGCGACAGGGTAGCATATTCCGTCGCGCGGGCGTGTTATCGAATCAGGCTTTCTGGGTCTTCAAGCAGCGTTGGATTCAGGCAACTCTCGTAATATTCCTGAATTTCCGCGATGCGCGAACGATGACGCTGGTAGCGTCTGAATGCCTGAACGCTGTTGTAGATAGCGCATCCCAGCATGGAGAGCATCAGCAGCGTGGTGCCAAGGTAACGCCATAAACCTGAACGATCCGGGATCCGGTGCAGGCCAATGTGCTGGGTACCGTTGGCGTCGGTCGAGATGTTGGTGACAATCCCTTCAGCGCGAAATGGCGTTTGCATCAACATCTGGGCAAGGCGCTGGAAAGCGTTCCATTGCTCTTGTGGCGGATAGTCGTACAACGAGGTCGCCGGCCAGGGCTGATCAACCAGGTCGCTGCCTTCGTCACTGATAATCAGGAAACCACCGGGGGCAGGGCTATTCAGTGCCTGAGCCGCCCGGGCGGTCTCGCGTGAAATGAACGGTGCCGTAGAGGTATTCACCAAGTTATCCAGTGATTCGGCGCTTACCGGGCGCAACAGCACATTCACACCATCCAGTTTCCCGGCGTTTGCTCGCTTAACCAGAGCGTTCCAGTCCTTACTGTTACCCAGGTTAACCAGGGCATTTTTCAGGCGTACGCATTCATCTTCGGCGGCACACAAATCGGCGGTTTTCAGGACAATATCGCCAAAATCATCCAGCAATACCATGCCGGACTTCTGAATGGCTGAGCGTAATGATGAGCTGACGCGAGAGTCATCGTCGGGTTTGGGATGCAGTTGGCGGCTAACGCTTTGGGTCAGTGCGGTCGCCTTATTGACCAGGTCGGACTCAGGCAGCGGCAGGGCGCGCGCGTCATTCCAGATAATCTGCGAACAATCAAATGGCATAAAAGGTGTCGCGGGTTGTGCGTTCCAGCTCCCCTGAGTGTGGATGTTACACATCCCTGTGCCACTCAGATGCAGCGTGTCGCCCACGCGAACGCCTGCCTTTTCCAGTTGCTTTACGCTGGTGGCCTCAACAGTTTGCGCCCCTTTCATCCAGGAAAGCGTAAGTTTAATTGGCATATCCAACGGGACCCAAAACAGCAGCATTAGCAATACCAGCAACGAACCGCCGGCAATGACGGCGCTGCGTAGCCAGTGTTGCAACGGGAAGTTTTTCACCTCGTCATGCAAAGATAAAAAACGCCCCTGGCGGACAACATGGCGATCCAGATAGATATCAATATCCGTTTGCTGGCCAAGGTCCTGTGCAATGTAAGGTTGCCAGTGTGGTGGATAAATCAGGTCAATAATACCCAGGGAGATATTATTAATTTGCTCCTGATCGTTTTCACCAAACAGCCCCCAGCGACGTGGAGTGCCACGCAGACAGTGGATTTCTCGTAGAGCCGTTTTAGACGGTGGTGCAAACAGGCCCCACAGACCCGCAGCCAGCAGCAACACCGCGCCACCGGCGGTCCACGGTACGAACGTGTCTGGCATGATTAAACAGAAAAAGAACAGCAGGAATGAGGCAGCAATCAGTAACGCTTCGCGCAATCCCGACGGGCGGCTGAGAGCATATTCTTCATGCGTTTCCTGACGAATATTCAGCAGTTCAATCTGCTCGCTTTCTTCACCACGAATAGATGCCTGAGTAGACGCGGTGTGCTGTAGGGTGTAGCCGCGCGCTTCCTGCATATACTCTTTCAACGTATGACCGTTCAACGAGATAACCAGCGGCAGCGTATTGGTGTGGATCAGCTCAACGCTGTTTTCGTCATTGATGTATTGTTCCCAGAAGGGAGGCAAATGCACTTCGACGGAGTCGAGATAATAGCGCCATTTATTCGGATCGTCGGTGGTGATGCCATAGCGCGTAATTGAATGCGTCAGTACGATGACGCTATTACTTTGGGCATTCAGGGTTAACGATACCGGTGCCGAGCTGGCACCTGTTGGGCCAGGTACCTGCTGAATTTGACTGAGGTTTTCGAGATAGTTTTCGACTGCGCCACGTTCTTCGGGTGTTAGTTTACGCTTAGAGGCGTCAGAGAAGACGTTGCTCAACGGTAATTTTTGTTGTCTGAATTTTGATCTGAATCGCCACCCTGCAAGCAATGAGCAGGCCAGCAAAGCAGCTAAAAAAATCAGAATGGTGCTCATGCTTTCCCCATCTTACTTAGTCTGTCAGGCGTGGTCAGTCGCACCCTGTTCAATATTCGTGATTCTGTGGTTGGCTATCGGCAAGTGTGGAGTTGAACTTGAGCATCTTTAAGTACAGCCCAATAAATGCGAATAATAGCAAAATCACCAAAAACGGAATATCAGCAAATTCCTGGAGTTATTTCAACCTATTGACTTTTAATTTGAAATAGGGATTAACTTTTAGTACGTTACATAAATGTAAATAAACGGCAATTCACATTGCCGAAACCGTGCTGTATATCGCACAATAACCCCAGATTTCACAGCAAAGATCCTCATGATGAGCAAATCATTACAAAAACCCACGATTTTGAAAGTGGAAACCGTCGCACAATCCCGGCTATTTAAAGTCGAAAGCGTGGACCTTGAGTTCAGCAACGGCGTACGTCGTGTTTATGAGCGTATGCGCCCATCCACGCGCGAAGCGGTAATGATTGTGCCGATTGTGGATGACCACCTGATCCTCATTCGCGAATATGCGGTCGGAACCGAATCCTACGAGCTTGGTTTTTCCAAAGGGTTAATCGATCCGGGTGAAAGCGTGTTTGAAGCGGCTAACCGGGAACTGAAAGAAGAAGTGGGATACGGTGCGAAGGACCTGACGTTTTTGAAAAAACTCAGCATGGCGCCTTCCTATTTCTCCAGCAAGATGAATATTGTGGTCGCTGAGGATCTTTATCCTGAGTCGCTGGAAGGTGATGAGCCCGAGCCATTGCCACAGGTGCGCTGGCCGCTGGCGCATTTGATGGATCTGTTAGAAGACCCTGATTTTCACGAAGCGCGTAATGTCAGTGCGCTGTTCCTCGTGCGCGAATGGCTGAAAGGGCAGGGGCGGCTTTAGTTGCGATTGCCGGAACTCGGCTAACGTCTTATCCGGCCTACAACATCCAGCAATATCAAACAATTGTGCCGAAAATGTAGGCCGGATAAGCGAAGCGTCATCCGGCAAAAGATTAGAACAACTCGTGCGTCTCACCATTATCGATAATGGTTGTCCCCACCTCATGTACCGCCTGTTGCGTTGGCTGAGTACCTTCAATGAAATACTCTGCACGGCTGTTACCGCCGTTTGCCAGTTGGCCGGTGCTACGATCGATATTGACCGTAACGATACCCGGTGGTGGTGTCAGCGGCTGCTCAGGAACACCTTCTAATACACTCTTCATGTAGGCATCCCATGCAGGCTGCGCACTCTTGGCACCGCCTTCGTAGCCGGAGATTTGGTCTTTGATCGCGCCGGATGCCGTCGTATGTCCGAGATCGCGGCGATGATCATCAAAGCCGATCCATACCGAGGTCACCACCCCTGGGCCGTAGCCGGAGAACCATGCATCTTTCGAGCTGTTGGTTGTCCCGGTTTTCCCGCCGATGTCATGGCGCTGTAAATCGCGTCCTGCACGCCAGCCGGTTCCCATCCAGCCTGGTTCACCAAAGATATTGGTGTTCAACGCGCTCTTGATCAGGAAGGCCAGCGGCGTGTTGATGACGTGCGGTGCGTATTCTTGCGTGCCGCTTTGTGCGACCAGCGCCTGGTTAGCTTGCTCAAGCTGTGGCATTGGCACGGCGGCGTTTTGTTGTTCCTGAGATACCGCAACATCTTCAACGTTACTGTTTTCCAGCACGTTAGACTTCTGCGTATCGCCGTAAATTACCGGGATATCACATTCCGGGCAGGCAATTTTTGGCTTCGCCTCAAAGATAACGCCACCCATATCGCTTTCAATCTTACTGATGAAATACGGGTCGACCAGGAACCCGCCGTTTGCCATTACCGCGTAACCGCGAGCAACCTGCAGCGGAGTGAACGAGGCTGAGCCCAGCGCCAGTGATTCAGTATGCACAATATTCTGTGCCGGAAAGCCGAAACGCTGCAGATACTCTGCCGCGTAATCCACACCCATTGCGCGCATGGCACGAACCATCACCACGTTTTTCGACTGGCCGAGCCCCTGACGTAAGCGGATAGGGCCAGCATATTGCGGCGGTGAGTTTTTTGGCTGCCAGTCAGAACCTGCACCGGCATCCCAACGGGAAATCGGTACGTCATTCAGCATACTTGCCAGCGTCAGGCCTTTATCCATGGCGGCGGTATACAGGAAAGGTTTGATGTTAGAACCCACCTGGCGTAACGCCTGGGTTGCACGGTTAAACTTGCTCTGGTTGAAATCAAAACCCCCCACAAGTGCCAGCACTGCGCCGTTTTGCGGGTTAATAGAAACCAGTGCGGAGTTAACGTCCGGCACTTGCGCCAGCCACCAGGCATCTCCCACCTGGCGTACCCAGATTTGCTGGCCAGTCTGTACTACGTCGGTCACTTTACGCGGTGTTGGGCCTTGTTGAGTATCCGAACGATAAGGACGCGCCCAGCGCATACCTTCCATACGTAATGACACCGATGTTCCATCCGCCAACGCAGCGGTCGCTTCCTGTGGGTTGGCGCTGGTGACAACCGCGGGCAGCAGCGGACCGTAGGTCGGCAGCGCTTTCAGCGTATCGGTGATTTTTTTGCTGTCCCAACTGCTTTCGCCCACTTTCCACAGCACGTTCGACGGGCCGCGGTAGCCGTGGCGCATGTCGTAATCCATCACGTTGTTACGTACTGCCTGCTGAGCCGCCTGCTGTACTTTGCGCGTAATGGTGGTGGTGATGCGATACCCGTCTTCATAGGCTTTTTCGCCATAACGGTTATACATCTCCTGGCGCACCATCTCAGACAGATACGGCGCAGAGAAAGCGATTTCCGGCGCGTGGTAGTTGGCGTCAATCGCTTCATTACGCGCCTGATCATACTGGGCCTGCGTGATGTAGTTTTCGCTCAACATACGTGACAGCACGACGTTACGTCGCGCGGTTGCCCGGTCCATCGAATAGAGGGGGTTGAAGGTTGACGGCGCTTTTGGCAGACCGGCAATCACCGCAATTTCACTTAAGCTAAGCTGATCAACGGTCTTACCGAAATAGACCTGCGCGGCGGCACCCACGCCATAGGCGCGATACCCCAGGTAGATCTTGTTCAGATACAGTTCGAGGATCTCATCTTTACTCAGCAGTTGTTCAATGCGGATCGCCAGGAACACTTCTTTGATCTTACGCATCAGCGTACGTTCCGGGCTGAGGAAGAAGTTTCTCGCCAACTGCTGGGTAATGGTACTCGCCCCTTGCGACGCGTGGCCGGAGAACAATGCAACGCTGGCCGCACGGAAGATCCCCACCGGGTCTACCCCGTGGTGCTCATAGAAGCGGCTGTCTTCTGTGGCGATAAAGGCTTTAACCATTACCGGCGGCATTTGATCCAGCGTAACCGGAATTCGACGTTTCTCGCCATATTGCGCGATGAGTTCGCCGTCAGCACTGTAAACCTGCATTGGGATCTGCAGACGCACATCTTTTAGCGTCGCGACGTCAGGTAATTGTGGCTCGATATAGCGATAAAGGCCATAGATCGAGCCTGCTCCCAGCAGGATGCAACATACTGCAAGGATTAATAAATACTTTACGAACTTCACTGGAGATTTCCCATTTAGTGGCATTTGGGCAGTTTATAAACAAACGCGCGGTAGTATAAAGGCAAGCCAGACGCATTGATATACCCGTTGAAGGAACGGGTGATAAGGAGATCATCAGCAATGGCTTTTCGTATATGGAAAATTGGTCTGCATATTCAGCAACATGATGCGCTGGCTGTCGCTATCGTTCGTGACGCATCCGGTTGGGTCCTACAACGCTGGTGGCGTATGCCGCTGGCACATCAGGTTGTCGTCGATGGGCACATTCGTGAGCCGGAACAGCTTACTGCGGTGCTCCTGCCGTGGAGCCGTGAACTACCGCACAGGCACCATATTCACCTTTCTTTTCCTGCCAACAGGACGTTACAAAAAAAGTTACCCCGTCCAGCAATGACCCTACGCGAACCAGAGCAAACGGCATGGTTGTCTGGGGCAATGGCTCGCGAACTGGATATGGAGCCGGATGCGCTGCAGTTTGATTATAGCGAAGACACGCTAAGCCCGGCGTTTAACGTGACGGCGGCACAAAGCAAAGAAATATCGGCACTCCTGACACTGATGCATCCCCTGAAAGTACAGGTTACGGCCATTACGCCGGATGCCAGCGCCTTGCAGCGATTAATTCCTTATTTACCCGTGCATCAATCGTGTCTGGCATGGCGTGACGATACCCAATGGCTCTGGGCGAGCCGCACGGCATGGGGACGTAAATCGACGGGGGAAATTGACGATATTGACGCGCTTGCCGCGGCATTATCTCTTTGCCCTGTGGATATTGCGCTATGTGACGCTGGTGGCTTTGATCCCTTTAATGCGGTGTCCGTCCGCCAGCCACCGATTCCAACGGAAAGCCACAACTTTGCTGTTGCGCTTGGGCTGGCGATGGGAGGTGTGTACTGATGACGGCGAACATCAATCTTTTGCCCTGGCGTCAGTCGCGGCGGTATGCCCGTCTGCAATGGTGGGGAGCATTATTGAGTGGATCTTTACTGGTTATTGTGGGTATCGCGTTGGGTTATTACGCGCTTTCTCGCGTAGATAATCGGGTCGATTTACTGCTGGCTGATGCCGAAAAAATGCGGGCTGAAACCCTGATAGCGCTCAAGCCGCGCCTGCAACAGCGTCAACAACAATGGCAGCAGGCGCAACAAAGAGAAAAACGGCGTGAACAGATGCGAAGCTGGCAGTCTGTTTTACAAGGGGTGGCCGAGTTGCTGCCAGAACAGGCGTGGTTAACAGGAATGACCTGGCAGCAGGATACGCTGGAGCTGACAGGGCTGACGCTGAACGTTGCTGCGCTTCATAGACTGGAGACGCAATTACGTAAACACCCTGGGTTTCAGTTGGGAAGCTCAGGGGAAACGCGACAAGATGCGCAGGGACACTGGCAGTTTCACTATCGTCTGATACGGAGCGTTATGCATGCAGGCGCTTTGTGATGGCTGGTTAGCGCAGACGCCGCGGTTTCGACTTTTGTGCTGGGGCGGCTGGATGGTGGTTCTGATCGCGGCTGCGCTGTTGTGCCTTTATCCTGTAGAGCAACAACGGAAAGCGCAGCAGGCAGCATTAGTCCGTCAACGCGTGGCGATTCAAGATCAATGGCGCAATCTGTATCTGCTGGCGTCATCGGTTGAACAACCCTTTTCTCCCTCTGAAGCGAGGCCGGTTCCTTTTTCCCCATTGGTATATCAAAGCTCTCTTACACGTCTGATCCACTGGCAGCCCTCCGTACGGGGAGGCGAACTGGCGCTGAAAACTGCGTGGGATGCAGTCCCACACGTGTTTGCCCTACTGGCGGAACAGGGAATGAGTACGAGTCAGTTTTCTCTTAGTGCAGAAGATGCTGATGTGTTGTTGACGATACACCTGGAGCGTCTGAATGATGACTAAGCGCTGGCTGTTCGCGTGTTTTAGCGTGCTGTTGTTGACCGGCATGCGCAATCCCTTTCAGCCGCCAGAGGATCTCTGCCGGATGGCTGAGTTGTCGGCATGGCGTTATCAGGGGGCGGTGATCCAGGGAGGGCGCTCAATTGGTTTTATGCAGGATGGTCAACACAAATGGCGGAGGGTCGAGCAGCGAGATGTTCTGAATGGCATCTGGAGGGTATCTCAGGTGACAGCCCAAAGCGTAACTATCGACACAGGGAATGATTGTGAGCCATCACGGTGGCAGTGGCAACGACAAGGAGAGGCGAATGAAGCGGTGGATAGTCATCGTGCTGATGACCGTAATACCCAGCGTGCTGGCTGGGAAAGCACAAAACGTGACGCTGGTGGTCGATGATGTGCCCGTTGTACAGGTGCTGCAGGCGCTGGCGGTGCAGGAGAAGAAAAATCTGGTGGTGTCACCGGATGTTAGCGGTGTGCTGTCATTGCATCTGACGAATGTGCCCTGGAAACAGGCATTGCAGACAGTTGTGAAAAGCGCCGGGCTGGTATTACGCCAGGAGGGTAATATTCTGCATGTGCATTCTGTTCAATGGCAGAGTGAAAATGCGGCCCGCCAGGAAAACGAGCAGGCACGGATTCAGGCCAGCTTGCCGCTGGAACATCGCAGCATCATTTTGCACTATGCCGATGCATCCGAGTTGGCCAAAGCCGGTGAAAAACTGCTGAGTACTAAAGGAAGTATAACGGTCGATAAACGTACCAACCGCTTACTGCTGCGAGACAATTCTGTTGCGCTAAACACACTGGAACAGTGGGTGGCGCAAATGGACTTGCCCGTTGAACAGGTCGAGCTGGCGGCGCATATCGTCACGATTAATGAAAAAAGTTTGCGTGAGCTGGGGGTTAAGTGGTCGCTGGCAGATGCACAATTGCCAGGGGCGGTGGGGAATGTCACCACGCTTGCCAGCGACCTTTCTGTGTCTACTGCAACATCGCGGGTGGGATTTAATATTGGCCGCATTAATGGTCGTTTGCTGGAGCTTGAGTTGTCCGCATTGGAGCAAAAACAGCAGCTCGACATCATTGCCAGTCCTCGATTACTGGCTTCTCATCTGCAACCTGCCAGTATTAAGCAGGGCAGTGAAATCCCGTATCAGGTCTCCAGCGGTGAAAGCGGCGCGACTTCCGTCGAATTTAAGGAAGCGGTGCTGGGGATGGAGGTAACGCCGACCGTGCTGCAGAAAGGGCGGATCAGACTGAAACTGCATATTAGCCAGAATGTCCCCGGGCAGGTGCTACAGCAAGCGGATGGCGAAGTGCTGGCCATCGATAAGCAGGAAATTGAAACCCTGGTGGAGGTTAAGAGCGGTGAAACGATCGCGTTGGGCGGGATTTTTTCACATAAAAATAAATCAGCAGCTGACAGTGTGCCGTTACTCGGCGACATTCCGTTGCTCGGCCATTTTTTTCGTCATGATGGTAAAGAAGATGAGCGGCGTGAGTTAGTGGTTTTTATCACGCCCAGACTGGTCCCAACAGAATAACTTATGCATGAAAACCCGTTGTTTTCGCGCTGAACACGTTTCAGGGATTTGACGTGCGGGTGTATTTAGCATACAAGGAGTACCGATTTGAGTGTCGGGACTTTTCTGTACTTATGCAGCAGTGAATACGCTTCGCCTTTCCGGTGGTGTGTCATAGGCTTATTTGGCGTCATTTGGCTACACGATACGTCATCAGGTCAGATGTTTGCAGGGTAGCATGCCTGCCACGACCAGAAATGCGTAAGGTTTGGTGATTTATTCAGTTGCCAAACCCGCTTGAGTATTGAGATAATTTTCAGTCTGACTCTCGCAATATCTTATGAGGTTTCAGTTCATGTCCTGCTGCGCTGGGTGTCTGCGAAGCGGGTTTACCATTAACGAATAGTCTTAGTAGTACCGAAAAAATGGCAGAGAAACGCAATATCTTTCTGGTTGGGCCTATGGGTGCCGGAAAAAGCACTATTGGGCGCCAGTTAGCTCAACAACTCAATATGGAATTTTACGATTCTGATCAAGAGATTGAGAAACGAACCGGAGCTGATGTGGGCTGGGTCTTCGATGTAGAAGGTGAAGACGGCTTCCGTGATCGCGAAGAAAAAGTCATCAACGAGTTGACGGAAAAACAGGGTATTGTGCTGGCAACTGGCGGTGGCTCTGTAAAATCACGTGAAACACGTAACCGTCTTTCCGCGCGTGGCGTCGTGGTCTATCTTGAAACGACAATTGAAAAACAACTTGCACGTACTCAACGTGACAAGAAACGCCCGCTGCTGCAGGTAGAATCGCCGCCGCGTGAAGTTCTGGAAGCATTGGCCGACGAACGCAACCCTCTGTATGAAGAGATTGCCGACGTGACCATTCGCACCGACGATCAGAGCGCGAAAGTCGTAGCAAACCAGATTATTCATATGCTGGAAAGCAACTAATTCTGGCTGAATACACACTCGTCTGCGGGTACAAGTAACTAAGGTGGATGTCGCGTAATGGAGAGGATTACAGTCACTCTCGGGGAACGTAGTTACCCTATCACCATCGCGGCTGGTTTGTTTGATGAGCCAGCTTCATTCTTACCGCTGAAATCGGGCGATCAGGTTATGTTGGTGACCAACGAAACCCTGGCTCCCCTTTATCTCGATAAGGTTCGCGGCGTACTTGAACAGGCGGGTGTTAACGTTGATAGCGTTATCCTTCCCGATGGCGAGCAGTATAAAAGCCTGGCGGTGCTGGATACGGTCTTCACTGCGTTACTGCAAAAACCGCATGGTCGCGATACCACGCTGGTCGCACTTGGCGGCGGCGTGATTGGCGATCTTACCGGTTTTGCAGCAGCCAGCTATCAGCGTGGTGTTCGTTTTATTCAAGTCCCGACAACGCTGTTGTCGCAGGTTGACTCCTCCGTAGGCGGTAAAACCGCCGTAAACCATCCCCTCGGTAAAAACATGATTGGCGCGTTTTACCAACCTGCTTCCGTGGTGGTGGATCTCGACTGTCTGAAAACGCTTCCTGCGCGTGAATTGGCATCGGGCCTGGCGGAAGTGATCAAATACGGCATCATCCTTGACGGTGAATTTTTTAGCTGGCTGGAAGACAATCTGGATGCGTTGTTGCGTCTGGATGGTCCGGCAATGGCGTACTGTATTCGCCGTTGTTGTGAGCTGAAAGCAGAAGTTGTCGCAGCGGACGAGCGCGAAATGGGCTTACGTGCTTTACTGAATCTGGGACACACGTTTGGCCATGCTATCGAAGCTGAAATGGGTTATGGCAATTGGTTACATGGTGAAGCCGTCGCAGCAGGTATGGTAATGGCTGCCCGCACGTCAGAACGTTTGGGCCAGTTTACCTCCGCTGAAACGCAGCGCATTATTACGCTGTTGCAGCGCGCAGGTTTACCGGTGAATGGGCCGCGTGAAATGTCTACACAGGCTTATTTGCCGCACATGCTGCGAGATAAAAAAGTGTTGGCGGGAGAGATTCGTTTAGTGCTTCCGCAGGCGATAGGGAAGAGTGAAGTGCGCGGCGGAGTGTCGCACGAGGTGGTTCTTAACGCGATTGCTGATTGCCAGCAGGCGTAACAACAAGAAAGGTCAGGCTTGCGTTGTAAAGCGTAAGTCTTTTAGCTTCAGGTTATGTGCAAAGTCGTAAGCATTAACCTTTGAGTGGGGTGTTAAATGGATGAATTCAAACCAGAAGACGAGCTGAAACCCGATCCCAGCGATCGTCGTACTGGTCGTTCTCGTCAATCGTCTGAACGCGATAATGAGCCGCAAATCAATTTTGATGATGTTGATCTGGATGCCGACGATCGCCGTCCTGCGCGGGCACGTAAAGAGCGTGATGAAGAGCAGGACATTGAAGAAGACTATGAATCTGATGACGATGTTGTGGATGAAGAACGTGTAGAACGTCGCCCACGCAAGCGTAAAAAAGCGGTCAGTAAACCAGCCTCCCGTCAGTACATTATGATGGGTGTGGGTGTTCTGGTACTGCTGCTGCTAATTGTCGGTATCGGTTCTGCGCTGAAGGCCCCCTCATCTTCCTCTTCCAGCGAGCAGGCTGCGTCTGGTGAGAAGAGCATCGATCTTTCTGGCAGCAATGCGACGGATCAGGCGAACACCACAATGCCTGCGACGGGTGCTGAGCAGACCGCTGGCAATACGCAGCAGGATGTTTCTCTGCCGCCGATTTCCTCTACCCCGACTCAAGGCCAGGCACCTGCCACAGCGGAAGGTCAGCAGCGCGTCGAAGTTCAGGGCGATCTGAACAATGCACTGACGCAGCCGCAAGGTCAGGCACAGGTTAACAACGTCGTAGTCAACTCTACGCTGCCAACTGAACCTGCTACCGTAGCACCAGTTCGCAATGGCAATGCAGGGCGTCAGACTGCGAAGACTGAGCCAGCAGAACGTACTGCAGTTGCACATCAGGAACGCAAACAGGCTGTTATTGAGCCGAAGAGCAAGCCGCAGACCACGGTAAAAGCGACGCCGACAGAGCCAAAACCTGTTGCCCAGGCGAAACCAACCGCAACTGCGCCGACTACCACAACCAAAGCGCCTGTGGTAACCGCTACGCCGAAAGCGACCGCTGAGCCGAAAGCAACCACGACGGCGCCAGCACAGACCGCAACGCCTGCGCCAACGGCGACAGCAACAACGACAACACCTGTTGCTGGCGGAGCGAAAAGTGCAGGGAACGTTGGCGCGTTAAAATCAGCGCCATCCAGTCACTACACGCTGCAGCTCAGCAGTTCCTCTAACTACGACAACCTGAATGGTTGGGCGAAGAAAGAGAACCTGAAGAACTACGTGGTGTACCAGACGACGCGTAACGGTCAACCGTGGTATGTTCTGGTGACGGGCGTGTATGCGTCTAAAGAAGATGCAAAACGTGCAGTGTCTACGTTACCCGCCGACATTCAGGCGAAAAACCCGTGGGCAAAACCGCTGCACCAGGTTCAGGCCGATTTGAAGTAAGATAGGATATGTTCTGCAATGGTTTGCTGTTTCGCCCAATTGCGGGACAAAGACTAAAGCGCAGGATGCTGTCGGAGCTTTCTCCACAGCCGGAGAAGGTGTAATTAGTTAGTCAGCATGAAAAAAAATCGCGCTTTTTTGAAATGGGCAGGGGGGAAATATCCCCTGCTTGATGACATCAAACGGCATTTACCTCAGGGTGAATGCCTGATTGAACCCTTCGTGGGTGCCGGGTCGGTGTTTCTCAACACCGACTTTTCTCGTTATATTCTTGCCGATATCAACAGCGACCTTATCAGTCTCTATAACATCGTGAAGACGCGTACCGATGAGTATGTGCAGGCTTCACGTGAGCTGTTTATGCCTGAAACGAATCAGGCTGAGGTGTACTACCAGTTCCGGGAAGAATTTAATGCCTGCCAGGACCCGTTCCGACGTGCAGTGCTGTTCTTATATCTCAACCGTTTTGGCTATAACGGGTTATGCCGTTATAACCTGCGTGGTGAGTTTAACGTCCCCTTTGGTCGTTATAAAAAACCTTACTTCCCGGAAGCCGAGTTGTACCATTTTGCTGAAAAAGCGCAAAATGCAGAGTTCCATTGCCTCTCCTATGAAGAGTGCATGGATCGCGCGGATAGCAACTCTGTGGTCTACTGTGACCCGCCATATGCACCGCTCTCGGCGACGGCAAATTTCACCGCGTATCATACCAACAGCTTTAGCCCGAAAGAGCAGGCGCATCTGGCCGAGATGGCAGAAAAGCTGGTCAGTAAGCAGATCCCGGTGTTAATTTCGAATCATGACACGCCGGATACCCGCGAATGGTATCGAGCGGCGAAACATTTTCAGGTCAAAGTGCGGCGCAGTATAAGCAGCAACGGCGGCACACGTAAAAAGGTGAACGAACTGCTGGCACTATACAAACCAGGAGTCGCAACGCCTGCGAAAAAATAATTCTCAAGGAGAAGCGGATGAAACAGTATTTGATTGCCCCCTCAATTCTGTCGGCTGATTTTGCCCGCCTGGGTGAGGACACCGCGAAAGCGCTGACCGCGGGTGCTGATGTCGTTCACTTCGACGTCATGGACAACCACTACGTGCCGAACCTGACCATCGGCCCGATGGTACTGAAATCGCTGCGTAAATATGGCATCACCGCTCCGATTGATGTTCATCTGATGGTGAAGCCCGTTGATCGTATTGTCCCGGACTTCGCCGCCGCTGGCGCCAGCATTATTACGTTTCATCCGGAAGCCTCCGAACACGTCGATCGCACTTTACAGCTGATCAAAGAGCATGGCTGTAAAGCGGGGCTGGTGTTCAACCCGGCAACACCGCTGAGTTATCTGGACTACGTCATGGATAAGCTCGACGTGATCCTGCTGATGTCCGTTAACCCAGGCTTTGGTGGACAGTCCTTTATCCCGCAAACGCTGGATAAGCTGCGCGAAGTGCGCCGTCGCATTGATGAATCTGGCTATGACATCCGTCTGGAAGTGGACGGCGGCGTTAAGGTGAACAACATTGGTGAAATCGCGGCTGCCGGTGCGGATATGTTTGTCGCAGGCTCTGCTATTTTCGACCAACCAGACTACAAAAAAGTCATTGATGAAATGCGCAATGAACTGGCGAAGGTAAGTCATGGATAAATTTCAGGACATTCGGGGCGTAGCATTTGACCTCGACGGTACGCTGGTTGACAGTGCGCCGGGATTAGCCGCAGCGGTGGATATGGCGCTGTATGCGCTGGAACTGCCGGTAGCCGGTGAAGAACGCGTTATCACCTGGATTGGCAATGGCGCAGACGTACTGATGGAGCGCGCGCTGGCGTGGTCTCGTCAGGAGCGCGCGACATTACGTAAAACGATGGGTAAACCGCCCGTTGATGATGATATTCCCGCTGAGGAACAGGTACGTATTTTGCGTAAGCTGTTCGACAGATACTACGGTGATGTCGCAGAAGAGGGGACATTCCTGTTCCCTGATGTTGCCGACACGCTGGGCGCGCTGCATGCGAAAGGATTGCCGCTGGGTCTGGTGACCAACAAACCGACCCCGTTTGTCGCGCCATTACTCGAAGCATTAGATATCGCCAAATACTTTAGCGTGGTCATCGGTGGTGACGACGTGCAGAATAAAAAACCGCATCCGGATCCGCTGCTGCTGGTGGCAAGCAAGCTTGGCATCAAGCCTGAGCAAATGCTCTTCGTAGGGGATTCACGCAATGATATTCAGGCGGCAAAAGCTGCTGGCTGTCCGTCCGTTGGCCTGACCTATGGCTACAACTACGGTGAGTCGATCGCGCTGAGCCAGCCCGACGTTATTTACGACCGTATTAATGAACTACTGCCCGCTCTCGGGCTTCCGCATAGCGAAAATCAGGAATCAAAAAATGACTAAGCCCATCGTTTTTAGTGGCGCACAGCCCTCAGGTGAATTGACCATTGGCAACTATATGGGTGCGCTGCGTCAGTGGGTGAGCATGCAGGATGACTACCATTGCATCTACTGCATCGTTGACCAACATGCTATCACTGTTCGTCAGGACGCTCAGCAGTTGCGTAAAGCAACGCTGGATACGCTGGCGCTGTACCTGGCATGCGGTATCGATCCTGAAAAAAGCACCATTTTCGTCCAGTCTCATGTGCCGGAACACGCACAGTTAGGTTGGGCGCTGAACTGCTACACCTATTTCGGCGAGCTGAGCCGTATGACCCAGTTCAAAGATAAATCCGCACGCTATGCGGAGAACATCAACGCCGGGCTGTTTGATTACCCGGTGCTGATGGCGGCGGATATTCTGTTGTATCAGACCAACCAGGTACCGGTTGGTGAAGATCAGAAACAGCATCTGGAACTGAGCCGTGATATCGCTCAACGTTTTAACGCCCTGTACGGCGATATCTTTAAAGTGCCTGAGCCGTTTATTCCGAAATCCGGTGCGCGCGTCATGTCGCTGCTGGAACCGACGAAGAAAATGTCCAAGTCGGATGACAACCGCAATAACGTGATCGGTCTGCTGGAAGATCCGAAATCTGTGGTTAAGAAAATCAAACGCGCGATGACCGACTCGGAAGAGCCGCCGGTTGTGCGCTACGACGTGCAGAATAAAGCGGGTGTTTCCAACCTGCTGGATATCCTCTCTGCCGTTACTGGCCAGAGCATTCCTGAGCTGGAACAGCACTTTGAAGGCAAAATGTATGGTCATCTGAAAGGTGAAGTCGCAGAAGCTGTCTCCGGCATGCTGACGGAGCTTCAGGAGCGCTATCACCGTTTCCGTAACGATGAAGCTTTCCTGCAGAAAGTGATGAAAGACGGTGCGGAAAAAGCCAGCGCGCGTGCCTCTGTTACGCTGAAAGCCGTGTATGAGGCTATTG
This sequence comes from Citrobacter sp. Cy070, assembly GCF_030332245.1. Taxonomy (NCBI): domain Bacteria; kingdom Pseudomonadati; phylum Pseudomonadota; class Gammaproteobacteria; order Enterobacterales; family Enterobacteriaceae; genus Citrobacter; species Citrobacter sp. Cy070. Next base: position 157 of record NZ_JAOWIG010000009.1, on the reverse strand, counting down.
GCTTTGTTGCCAAGCCGTAATACTTTCTGCATTGCTGAAAAAAACCGGGAATTTCCCGGTTTTTTTGTATCTGCGCAAAGGTAATGACTCCAACTTATTGATAGTGTTTTATGTTCAGATAATGCCCGATGACTTTGTCATGCAGCTCCACCGATTT